>CAISGS010000265.1 GCA_903884915.1 uncultured Caulobacteraceae bacterium
CATCCGTGTTCCCCGCGAAGGCGGGGACCCAGACCCTTACGCACAGGCCAGAATCGATCACCTGGATCCCCGCCTTTGCGGGGAACGCGGCGGAGAGAGCCGTGGATAACCCCCTCTCCCAACCCTCTCCCCCTCAAGGGGGGGAGGGCCTTGGGACGGGGCCTTGTTTTACCGCTTCAATTCACCGGCCAAATATTTGCGGATTGCCGCGCCATAGGGCGGACGCATCTGGAGCAAAGGACCGATGTCCTTCTTCATTTGAGTGAAGACCGCCTTCTTGTGGCTGAACTCCAAGAAGCCGTCATGACCGTGATAGCTGCCCATGCCGGCTGGACCCACGCCGCCAAAAGGCAGTTCCTCTTGGGCCACATGCATAACCACATCGTTGACGCTGACGCCGCCTGAGGTGGTTGAGTTCAAAACCAGATCGCGCTCGGCCGCGTCGTCACCGAAATAGTAGAGCCCCAATGGCCGGTCATGGGCGTTCACATAGCCGATCGCCTCTTGCACGGTCTTGTAGGTCTTAACCGGAAGGACCGGACCAAAGATCTCTTCCTGCATGACCTTCATATCATCGGTAGGATTGATGATCAGGGTTGGCGGGATACGGCGATGTTCCTGCTGGCTGAAGTCTTCGTCAGCGGGATTGATCTGAACGATCCGCGCGCCCTTGGCCCGGGCGTCTTCGACATAGCCCATGATCCGATCATAGTGGCGCTGGGCAACAATGGCCGTGTAGTCGGGATTGTCCTTGATGGTCGGGAACATCTTGGCCACCGAGGCCTGCGCCTCACCGACAAAGGTTTCCAGCTTGTCTTCGGGCGTCAGCACGTAGTCAGGCGCCAAGCAGATCTGACCGGCGTTCAAGGTCTTGCCATTCATCACCCGGGCCGCAGCCGTAGCGAAATCCGCAGACTTGCCCAAGATGACCGGGCTCTTACCGCCCAGCTCTAGGGTCAGGGGCACGAGGTTCTCAGCCGCCGCGCGCATGACATGCTTGGCCACGCCAGTCGCGCCGGTGAAGATCATGTGGTCGAAGGCGAGCCCCGAAAAGGCCTGTCCAACCTCCGGACCGCCCGTGACGACCGCCACCTCTTCCTCTGTAAAGACCGAGGCAAACATCTTGGCCATCAGGGCCGAGGTCGCGGGGGTAAATTCCGAAGGCTTGATCATGGCGCGGTTACCGGCTGCCAAGATGCCCGCGAGTGGCGCGAAGGTCAGATTTACGGGGAAATTCCAAGGACTGATGATACCGACCACGCCCTTGGGCTGGAACTGAACCTCAGCCTTGGCCCCGAACAGGGCCAAGATCGCTGGGGTCGTCTTGCGCTTTTCGGTCTTCATCCACTTGGCAACATTGGCCCGAGCGAACTTCAGAGGACCAATTGAACCGGCCACATCGGTGAAGCGCGTGGCTTCAATCGAGCGCGCGCCAAAATCGGCGTTCAAGGCCTGCTCGATCTCGTCAGAATAGTCGACCAACAGGCCGATACAGCGATTAAGCCAATCGATCCGCTTTTCCAAGGATGGCGCACCATCCCGAAGATGTGCCGCCTTTTGGCGTGCAAGGATGGCGTTCATCTGAGCGATATCGGAGTGGGACTCCGCAGTGGCCTTAGCGTTCAAAGGTTGGTCCTCCAAGGGTCAAGATCTGGGTCCGATCTCGTTGTGCGCTAAGCTAACCCTATTTGGGCAATTTGGAACCTTTGGATTGCTTTCACGTGACTTGTCGTTACTGGCGCTGCAGCCCATGGGCTTGACGTAACCGGCCAAAACAAGGTTATACAGAGCTTAATTTAGGAACCTGTTGAATGACACCCGACGTCAATAGTCTCTTACGAGGTCTGCAGGCCTACCAGCTAGGACAGGCCACCCTCGCGGCTATGGAACGCGATCAGGTTTGGCCAACACCGCTCAACTACGAAATTTGGATGCATGCCGTCGCGAACCCCGACGGCCCCTTGGCGCTCGAGATTCAACGGTTGCTTGAGGTTGACAAGATGATCTCCGAAGCGACCAGCGACCGTTTGGCGGTAGAGTTTTTGCCAAACAAGAGGTTGCACGATGAAATTCGCGAGGCGGGAGACCAGCTTAACAAGGAACTGGACTTCGTCACCTCCGCGATAAAGAAGGCCCAGCAGAGCAGCCTAGACTATAACTCGACCCTCAACCTGGCCGATCAATCCCTAAGTTTGGATGTTGAATCCAAGACCCTGCGCGATGTTATCAAGAACCTAAGTACGGCGACAGAAACGGTCCGGACCGAAAATCGTAGTTTGGAACTGATGCTGGAACGGTCGACCTCTGAGGTGCAAAGGCTGCAATTTCACCTAGAGCAGGTCCGGCGCGAAGCCAGTACCGATGCCCTGACCGCCTTGGCCAATCGCAAATCCTTTGACGACGCAATGGTTCACCTTTGTGAACAGGCCGATGAAACTGGACACCCCTTGAGTTTTGCGGTCATCGACATCGATTTCTTCAAAAAATTCAATGACACCTGGGGCCACCAAACCGGTGACCAGGTCATCCGATTTGTGGCAAGCGTGATTGGCCGTATCGCTGAATCCCCTCGCTTTGCAGCCCGTTATGGCGGCGAAGAGTTCTGCATCATCTTCCCAGACGAAAGCGCCGCCGTTGTCGAACAGGTTGTTGAGGCTATCCGAGAGGAGATATCAACGCGCATGCTCAAGCGACGGTCGACCAATGAAGATCTGGGCATGATTACCGTCTCGGTTGGTCTGGCACAGAGGACCGCGAAGGAAACGATTCATTCCCTCATCGAACGGGCAGATGCGGCGCTCTATGGGTCCAAGCGCAATGGTCGCAACCGCGTGACCAATGTTGGGACCGCGCCCCTCGACCAATAGTCGACCTTAAGCTCAAAAATTCGCTGGCGTTCCGTTGCGTTAGTCCGACTTAGCTTGGATCAAAGCCTTATCGGCGAGTGGGAGGATCAGATGGACTATTCAAAAATCAAGTTGGACGTCGTCGATAATGTCGCGGTGATTACCATGAACGATCCTGGCGCAATGAATGCCGCAGGTCTGGAAATGGTCACAGAACTGTTGGACGCGTTCAATCGTGTCGCCCTCGGGGCCGTCAGCGCTCGCGCTGTCATCCTAACCGGCGAAGGTCGCGGCTTCTGTTCGGGGGCCAATCTGTCCGGCGGTGGCGCGTCTGCCCGCGAAGTCGAAGCGGATGGCAAGCCTGACGCAGGCCGAGCCCTAGAAACCCACTATAATCCCCTGGTCAGCATGATGCGCGACTTCCCCATGCCCATCGTCACCGCCGTCAATGGCGCTGCGGCGGGGGTCGGCTGCTCGCTAGCCCTATTGGGTGACATCGTTGTTGCAGGCCAGAGCGGCTATTTCTTGCAGGCCTTCCGCCGCATCGGTCTGGTACCAGATGGTGGCTCGACCTATCTGCTGCCGCGCATCATCGGTAAGGCGCGGGCCATGGAAATGGCTCTGCTGGGCGACAAGATCCCCGCCGCAACGGCTCTGGAATGGGGCCTGATCAACCGCTGCGTTGCTGATGCCGACCTGATGGACACGGCCATGGGCATCGCCAAGGAACTGGCCAACGGCCCAATGGCTCTGGGCCTGATCCGCAAGATCATGTGGGAAAGCCTCGACGCCGACTGGACGGGCCAACTCGATACTGAACGCAAAACCCAGCGCAAGGCGGGCAAGTCTCACGACTTCGTTGAGGGCGTCAGCGCCTTCCTGCAAAAACGCATCGCCCAGTTCAAGGGCCAATAGGACTTAACCAAGCCCGGAACCTGTTTGCACAAACAGGTTCCGGTGCGGCCTAGGCCTGATAGGGCTGATAGCTCTTTTCCTCAACAATATCAGAGCCGGTGAGATCATTGATCCGTCGCTTGATCTCGGCGCGCCGGTCATTTTCGATATAGACCGAACGGGCCAAGGCTATGAAGCCCGGGCCAAAATCCTGTCGCCGCTCGCAATCGCGCTTACCGTCTTCGATGTCCCAGAGCGCAGCATTGACCGCCAATAGCTCAGCAGTCAGGGGGTCGAGACCCTCAACACCCCCTATCGTCTGTACACAGACATTTTCTAGCAGGGCCAACTCTTTTCGGACATTGGCCTCCTTAGCAGGATCGCCAATCCGTTCGGCCTTGACGCGCAGGATGGTGATCTTATCGATCAATTCGCCCGCTGAGACAGGGATCAAAAGGCTCATAGGGTGTCTCCCGACAAGAGCGCATCTAGCGCGATCTGCACGACGTCTAAAGGCAGCGCCGCCATGTCCGGACCATAGTCCTCAGCAATCAAGACCGACAGGCGCTGAGCAGAGGGGCGGAACTTCACCGCCTTGCGACGATCTTTCTGCAGGCTGAGCAAGGGTGCCCCGCCCGCCGCCATCATATGGCCAGGACCTGCATCATTGGCGACGGCTGCGGCAAGGCGGCCTGCCAGAGCAATGACCAGCAAGGGGCCCTTAATGTCGGGAAAGTCATCTCGGCGATCTACCTCGGGAAACAGGGCCTGAGGCACCGCTGCCTGCGCCACGGCGCGGTCGGCCTGCCCATCGGGACCGAAAAAGAAGACCGGAACCCTACCTAGGCCCACTTGGGCTTGCGCCAAGGCGAGATAGTTGTCCAAGGGCCAGCGCTTATCTTGCCCACCGGCGCCCGGCGCGAGGCCGATATAGCAAGGCCCATCGGGCAGAAGTGCAAGCGCCGCCTGCCCTGCTCTTGCGCCCGCAAGATTGATGGACTGAAGCGGCGTCGGCTGTCCCGTCGCTAAGGATAGAAGCTGCGTCAGACGGTCAATCACCGCATCGGGCTGCGCGGTTCCATCGGACGGTTTGCTATCACTGAGCCGAGAATCGGCGGCACCAGAGATGAACCGAACGGCCGAGCGTTTCGCGACCAAACTGCGGCGCGGATTGTCCTGCGTATCGATGACCAGATCAAACCGGCGTCCGCCAAAGGGCTTGGGCTGGACCAGATCGAACAGGCCAGCCCCCAGAACGCCCTCGGTCAGCACCTCATCAATCAGGCCCTCGACCACACCCCGCAGAGGTCCTGAGTAGACCGTCTCACCCTTGGCCGCGCACCAGACAATATGGGCCTGCGGATAGGCCCGGCGAAGGGCGGCGATAAAGGGCAGCTTGATCAGGCCATCGCCGATCACCTCTCCCATCGAATAGATCATCACCGTGAAGGTCATGACCGCCGCAGTACGCTAATCCGCGCGGACCGGTCAATCATCGTCCCACGGCCCGTAGATCAGAAGTTCCGGCTCTTTGCGGGCCTTGGTCTTGGATTTCGCGCCGGACTTACCGACGGCCTTGCCCTTTGAGCGGGCCTTGATCGCCGTCTCCACCGCCAACCTCGCCCACCGGCAGGCCGCGGCCCGGTCATCGCCGGCCTCTTCTGGCAAACGCCAATAGTGCAAGATGCCGGTGCGGCCATCCTTCATCTCGAAGCTAAAGGGGCTAGAGCCTGCCGCCTCGAACTGGGCCTCGGTTTCCTTGTCCGTCTTCAAATAGAGGCTGTCGCCAAAGATCAGAGCGAACATCAGATCGCTTTGATAGAGCCCCACCCCGCCAAACATGCGCTTCACCTGCACCGGACCAAGATCCGACAGCAGGTCGGTCACATGATCAAGAAAGCCAGGATCAACGGCCATCGGGCTTGGGTCCTAGTCGGCGTCGGGAAGGGCCGGAATGATGGTCACGCTCTCACCGCACCCGCAAGCATCCGTCTCATTGGGGTTGCGGAACACGAATTTGGACGACAGGCGCGTGGTCTCATAGTCGATCTCTGAACCGATCAGGAACAGGACCGCCTTGGGGTCGATCAGGATCCGAACCCCCTTATCCTCAACCACCTCGTCCAGCGCAGCCGCAGTCTCGGCATATTCGAGGATATATTCTTGGCCCGCACAGCCACCATTTTTCACGCCGACGCGTAGGCCAGCATAGGGCTGTTCCGCCCGGTCCATGATCTCGCGCACCCGCTCTGCCGCCCGGTCGGTCAGGCTGACGACCTTGGGCCGTGGACGGCGCGGCCGAAGGGTGATGATCGGTTCTGGGGTGGTGGGTTCAGTTTGCATGGTCAGAACATGTTCAATTGCAGCTTGGCCTCATCCGACATCCGCGAGGGGTCCCACGGGGGATCAAAGACCAGATTGACAGTGCACGACTTCAAGCCACCGACCTGAAGGATCGCTTCTTCGACCCAGCCCGGCATTTCCCCGGCCACCGGACAGCCCGGCGCGGTCAAGGTCATGTCGATCACCACATCCATATCGTCAGACAGGTCGACCTTATAGATCAGTCCCAGTTCATAGATATCGACGGGGATTTCAGGGTCATAGACGGTCTTGAGCTGCTCGACCAAGCGGTCGGTCATGCGGTCAAGCTCATCCTGGCCCAGAGCTGTGGCTGGGAATTCGGGGGTTGGGTTCACGGTCGCATCGTCCATAGGGGTCACGTCGCAGGCCTAAGCAAAAAAGGTTTGGGCGCGGATCAAGGCGTCGACAAACAGATCGACCTCCTCGACAGTGTTATATAGGCCAAAAGAGGCGCGCGCGCTCGAGGTTACGCCAAATCGGGTCATTAAGGGCTCGGCACAGTGGGTCCCGGCTCGTACGGCCACGCCATAGCGATCCAGAATTTGGGCCAGATCATGGGCATGGACGCCGTCGATGGTAAAGCTGAGCACAGCCCCCTTGCCAGGCGCTGTCCCCAAGACCCGCAGACCCTTGATATGGCGCACAGCCTCATATGTCCGCTCATAGAGGGCGTGCTCATGGGCGGCGATGGCATCGCGATCTTGGGCCATCAGCCAGTCAATGGCCGCACCAAGGCCGATGGCCTCGATGATGGCGGGGGTGCCTGCCTCAAACCGATGGGGCGGGTCGGCATAGGTGATGGTGTCTAGCGCCACAGAGGCGATCATCTCGCCGCCGCCTTGATAGGGCGGCATGGAGGCCAGCATCTCAGCCTTGCCATAGAGAACGCCAATCCCCGTCGGGCCATAGAGCTTGTGACCCGAAAAGACGTAGAAATCGACATCGAGCGCCTGAACATCGACGATCTCGTGAACGATAGCCTGACAGCCATCGAGCAATACGGGCACGCCTTGGGCATGGGCAATAGCCACGATCTCTGCGGCGGGATTGACGGTGCCGAGCACGTTGGACATGTGGCTGAGGGAAACGAGCCGGGTCCGGGGGCTGAACAGGGCGCGATAGGCGTCCATATCCAACTCACCCTCGTCCGACACCGGAACGAACTTCAAAACCACGCCCTTGGCCTGACGCAGGAAATGCCAAGGCACGATATTGGCGTGATGTTCCATCACCGACAGGATGATCTCGTCGCCTTCTACCAGCCTGTGACCGAAGGAAGCAGCGACCAGATTGATCGCCTCAGTCGCGCCCTTGGTGAAGACGATCTCATCGACAGCCCCGGCATGGATCAGCTTGGCCACGCTGCGGCGGGCGGCTTCATAGGCCTCTGTGGTTTCATTGGCGAGGCTGTGCAGGCCGCGGTGGACGTTGGAATAGGAAGATTCCATCACCCGGCTCATCGCCTCGATCACAGTCCAAGGCTTTTGGCATGAGGCCGCACTATCCAGATAGACCAGCGGCTTGCCGTGGACCTGCCGCAACAGAATGGGGAACTCTTCGCGGACCTTGGCGACGTCAAAACCCATCAGGACGCCCCCATACCCGAGGCCAAGAGCCAGTCTTGCGCCACTTGCCGTGCGCCGTCATGGCTGATCCGGTCCGTGACCTCACCGACAAAGGCACTGATCAGCAGGGCGCGGGCTTCAATCAGCGGCACCCCCCGCGAGCGAATATAAAACAGGGCCTCTTCGTCCAGCGCCCCGACCGTGTTGCCGTGAGCGCAGGAGACGTCATCGGCATAGATTTCCAGCTCAGGCTTGGCGTCGATCTCGGCTCGCTCCGACAGGATAAGGGCATGGTGGCCCATGCGCGCATCGGTCTGGTCGGCCCCGCGCTCGACCGTAATCTTGCCTTGGAACACGGCCCGAGCGCTGTCGCGAACGGCGCCCTTGGTCAGTTGGTTGGTCGTGCCGCCCTCGCCCTTGTGCGTGACGACCGTGGTTTGGTCACTGTGGCGCGCGTCACCGAGCAGATAGACGCCGTCGAGCCGCACCGATGCGCCCTGCCCTGGATGGCTGACATGGGTCTCAAAGCGCTGACGCTTGGCCCCGGTGCTCAGGACCGTCTGGTTGAGCGTGGCATTGGCGGCCAGATCAACGGTCGCTGTCACAACGCTGATGGCCTCTGCGCTGTCGTTCAGGATCGCGATCCGATCGACGATTGCCCCTGCACCAATCTGCAGGCTGATGGCCAGATCGCTGACATAGTCCGATCCAAGACCTTCATGGCTCTCCAGAAGGGTGAGAAAGCCGCCCTCGGCGACCTCAATGGCCAGCATCGCATGATGGGCACGGGCCGCTGGGCTAGCGATAAAGCGCAAGCTCACCGTCCGATGCTCGCCGGGCGCAACAGTGAGCCGATCAGGGCCAAAGCCATTGACGATCACCAACGCCTCAGCCTCGGCAATGGCAGCGAACGGTCCAGCCGCTATTGAGGCCTCATCCTTGGGCGACGCCTCCGGAATGGCCCGCAACGCCGCGCGCAGGTCTGTATAGCGCCAAGCCTCGTCGCGGCGACTGGGCAGAGACGTGACATCCCCGCTTTGAAGAGCGAGCGCTAGGCTCATGCTGCGACCTGCGAGAACCGGTCATAGCCGGTCTCTTCCAGTTCCAAGGCCAGTTCAGGACCGCCAGAAGCCACGATCTTGCCCCCAGCCAGAACATGGACCCGGTCCGGTTTGATATAGTCGAGTAGGCGCTGATAGTGGGTGATGACCAGCATCCCCCGCTCCGGCGAGCGCAGAGCATTGACCCCCTCAGACACGATCCTCAGAGCGTCGATGTCGAGCCCGGAATCGGTTTCATCCAAGATCAAAAATTTCGGCGAAAGCATCGCCATTTGAAAGATTTCCATCCGCTTCTTCTCACCGCCTGAGAAGCCGACATTGAGTGGCCGCTTGAGCATGTCGAAGTCGATCTTCAGGCTGGCAGCCTTCTCACGGGCAAGCTTTAGAAAGGCTGGCGCGCCGATCTCGTCCTCGCCGCGCGCCTTACGC
>CAISGS010000266.1 GCA_903884915.1 uncultured Caulobacteraceae bacterium
ATGAGCAGGAAGGTCAGGCCTTGCTGGCGCTTTTCGCCGTCGTCGGTGCGAACGATGGCAAACATCCAGTTGGCGTGATGGGCACCCGTGGTCCAGATCTTGGAGCCATTGACCACATAACTATCGCCGTCACGAACCGCCCAGGTCGAGATCGCGGCCAGATCGGAGCCCGCCCCCGGCTCTGAAAAGCCTTGGCACCAGAGGTCACGGCCCGACAGCATGGGGGTCAAGAACCGCGCGCGCTGTTCTGGCGTGCCCTGCTCGATCAACAGGGGACCAAGGCTGCGGATACCGCCGATAAACAAAACCGGAGCGTCTTGGCGGGCACATTCTCGATCAAATAGAAACCTCTGACGCGCACTCCAACCGGTTCCGCCAAAGGCCACCGGCCAAGCCGGTGCGATCCAACCGCGTTCATAGAGCCGTCGGTGCCAGATGCGGCAGGCGTCAATGTCCGAATGGACACCCAAGGTCTGGCGCCCTGCTTGGCGTAGGTCCGGGGTGAGGGCTTGGTCGAAGAAGGCCCGCACAAGGCCCAGAAATCCCGCATTATCTCGCGGCATCTCCTCGGGCTCTTGGGCCGCATTGACGGCTCGGTGGGTCATGGCCTTCTCCCTGCGCCCTTGCAGGGCACGCAGAAAAGGCTGGGCGCTTAGGCTAAGAGGGTCAACGCGACCCCATGTCGCCCTTAGGGCTTTGGCGAAAATGCCGCAGCCACCTCAGGGGTGGTTTCAATCGAAGGCAAATAGAGCGGCGGCTTGCGGGCTTTTGAGATGGCCTCGAACGCAGCGCCAAGCGCCAGAAGCCGCGCCTCACTCCAGGCTGGCCCCACGAAGGACAGGCCAACGGGCAAGCCCCTCACCTGCCCCATCGGTACGGTCAGATGGGGATAGCCCGAAACGGCGGCTAGGCTGCTGATCGCCCCAGACGCATGGTCGCCGCCGACCACATCGGTGCGCCAAGCTGGACCATAGCTCTCGGACACCAGGGCCTCGACCTTATATTTGGCGAGGAGCGCATCAATCCCCTTGTCCGCCGCGAGGGTCTTAGCCGTCACCTTGGCCTTGAGATAGGCCGGGTCATTCAGGCCCTTGGTGGCTTGGGCCTGCACGAACAGTTCCTGACCAAACAGCGCCATTTCGCGCGGGCTGGCGGCGTTGAAGGCGATCAGGTCTTCAAGGGTGCGGGTCTTGACGCTCTTGGGCGTGCTGGCCAGATAGAGGTTCAGGTCGGCCTTTAGCTCGGTCAGCAGGATCAGAAATTCAGCCTGATCCATGGCGGGGCTTGGCCGATAGCCCTTAATTTCGATGATCTCGGCACCCGCCGTCCTCATCTGGGTCAAGGCGGCTTCGAACAGGAGATTGACTGGCGCGCTGATGTCGGAGGCATAGCGTAGAACGCCCAAACGTCTGCCCTTCAGGCTCGCCCCCTCTAGCGCGGCCAGATAGTCGGTCCTGTGCTGATCCGCCTTGAGGGTCGCATGGTCAGCGGGGTCCGACCCGGCCATGGCGCTCAACAGGATGGCGGCGTCCGCTACAGATCGGGTCATGGGACCGGCGGTATCTTGGCTGTGAGAAATGGGCACCACATAGGTGCGAGACACCAGCCCAACGGTTGGCTTCAGCCCTACCAATCCTGTCAGGGACGATGGACATGTGACCGATCCATCGGTTTCGGTGCCAATCCCGCCCGCCGCGAGGCTCGCCGCGATGGCCGTGCCCGTGCCCGACGATGAGCCGCAACTGTTTCGATCCAGACTGTAGGGGTTCTTGACCAACCCGCCGACAGCGGACCATCCACTGATCGAATTGCTGGACCGGATATTGGCCCACTCCGACAGGTTGGTCTTGCCAAGGATCAAGGCCCCGGCATCGGTCAAGCGCTTGACTAAGGGGGCGTCTCGTCCCGTTACATTGTCCTTGAGGGCCAAAGACCCCGCCGTTGTCGCCGTGCCGTCAGCGCTTTCGATATTGTCCTTAATCAGGATCGGTATACCGGCGAGAGGCCCCATCGGCTTGCCAGCCGCGCGGGCCTCATCAATCGCCTTGGCTTGGGCGAGAACCTGAGGATTGATGACGATGACGCTGTGGAGTTCGGGACCGGAGGCATCCAGCCGAGCAATCCGATCCAGATAGGCCTGCACCACATCCACCGACTGGGCCCGCCCAGACGCCAGATCGGCCTTGATCTCCAGAATCGACTTTTCTTCCACTGGATAGGGCGAAAGGGTCAGGGCGGCGGCAAGGATCAAATTTTGGAACATGGTGGCCCCTAGGTCAGAAAAGTCGGATGTGAAAAGACCGAATATGAACCCAGACCCGCAGCCAGCAAGCCCGCCGCCCCTATCGGCCCGTAAAAACCGCCGGGCGCTTTTCCAGGAAGCTTTTGACGCCTTCGCGGTGATCTTCGGTCTCGAACAGACGGTAGATGATCTCGATGGCCCAACTGCCCACCTCGCGAGGATCGCCGTTGGTGGTGCGGCGAAGCCCCTGTTTCATGTAACGCAGGGCGAGCGGAGGATTGGCCGCGATACGCGCCGCCATGGCCTTAGCGCGGGGCATCAGGTCTGCGTGGGGCACCGTTTCCGTAACCAATCCGATCCGTTCAGCCTCGGCCGCATTGATCGGATCGCCGGTAAAGAGCAGTTCCGCCGCCTTGGCTGGCCCGACAATTGAGGGCAGTTTCCACAGCCCGCCGACATCGCAGATCAGGCCACGCTTGATAAAGAGTTCAGCAAATACAGCTTTTTCAGAGGCTATTCTAATATCCGCATAGAGCGCCAACTCCATGCCCCAGCCGACTGCCGAGCCATTGACGGCGGCAATGACCGGCTTTTCACAGTCAATAGCGGCCATGGCGGCGGGGGTCGGTTCAAACCGGACGCGCACTGGGCGGGGAGTCTTTGGGGCCTCGCCCGTCATCATTTCTTTGACGTCTTCACCAGAGCAGAAGGCGGGATCAGAGCCCGTGACGATGACGCAGCGAACCTCTGGATCGGCATTGGCATGTTTAAACGCTGCCTCGACCTCGGCATAGGCGCGCGGGTTTAGGGCATTGCGTCGCTCGGGCCGGTTCAGGGTGATCTGGGCAACGTGATCCTGCACCTCATAGAGCAGGCATTCAAAGTCAGCGATCTGGATCATAGGGTCCTCCCGGCGCTTTGCGCGCTCATCACTCTATTGCGCTATAGACCGAGCGGGCAATGGCTCTGGCCAAACAGTCGGCGGCCGCTGAACCGATCCGGGTCAGTTGAAGCAGCCTTTCAGGTCCTTCGCCAAGGTCGGCAGTCCCGCCGCTCAAGGCAAAGACCGTGTCCCCATCAAAGGGGGCGTGAACGGGGCGAATGGCCCTGGCCAATCCATCCTGAGCCATCATCGCCAAGCGCTTGGCTTCGGCCTTGGTCAGTCGAGCAGACACAGCAACCACCGCGAGGGTCGTATTGGCCCCCGGCGTCAGGCGTCCTGCGGCGCGCAGTCGGCCAAGCTCCGGCAAGGGATCAGTGACCGGTTCGCCCACGCTA
>CAISGS010000267.1 GCA_903884915.1 uncultured Caulobacteraceae bacterium
AATGGACAAACACCCCCCACTCCCAACCCTCTCCCCCTCAAGGGGGGAAAGGGCTTTTCCTTTTTTCTTGCACTCGCAATGACGCGCGGCGAGGGAGCAGAACCCCCTAACCCGGCTTCGCCGCAGCCTCCAAGGCCTCAATCACGGCCCCTTCGGTGAGCAGTTGCGGCAATATCACTGGTGCGCGGCCACCGACGCCATAGACCAGATAGAGCGGCACACCAGCACGGCCCTGTTCGGCGAGGGCCTTGGCGATGACGCCGTCGCGGTTGGTCCAGTCCCCGACCATATAGACGGCGTTGGTGGACTTGATCAGCTCGGCGACGGCCGGACGCGACAGGGCGGCGCGGTCATTGACCTGACAGGTGATGCACCAGGCCGCTGTGAAATTGATCAGCACGGGCCGACCCTCAGTGCGCAAGGCCGCGAGCCGTTCGGGCGAAAAGGGCTCTGAGGGCAGTTCAGACGCTTCTTCCGCCACCGGTTCAGCGGTGGGACTGGGCAGTTTGGCAGCGGCAAAGATCAAGGCCCCCGCCGCCGCGACAGAGATCAGGGCCAGCACCAGCGAAAGACGCGGCTTTCCGCCTGCAAGGCTCGCGCGCTGCGCCAAACCATAGAGCCAACCGGCAAAGGCCACCGCCACGGCTGCGGCAAAGAGGAAGGCCAGAGCGTTGGTCCCCGCCTGAAGGGCAAAGACCCAAGCCAGCCATGCGGCTGTGCCATAGAGCGGGAAGGCCAGAGCCTGTTTCAAGCGCTCCATCCATGGTCCCGGGCGCGGCAGGCGACGGGTCAGGCTGGGCGAGAAGGCCAAGGCTGTGAAGGGCGCTGCCAGGCCCAGCCCCAAGAACAGGAAGATCAAAAGAGCCGCAGCCGTGCCTTGGGTTAGGGCAAAACCGATAGCTCCGGCCATAAAGGGCGCGGTGCAAGGGGCTGCGACCACCACGGCCAGAACGCCGGTAAAGAAGGCTCCGGCTAGACCTGAGCGCGCGGCCAACGACGACGAGCCCGCTGCTCCTTGTAGGCTCGCACCAACCTCGAACAGGCCTGAAAGATTAAGTGCCGTGAGCAGCATGACCAGACAGAGCGCGGCCACCACGGGCGGCGACTGAAGCTGAAAGCCCCAACCGACGGCCGCGCCTGCAGCCTTGGCGGCGATCAAGGCCCCAGCCAGCCCTAAGAACGTCGCGACGACCCCGGCCAAAAAGGCCAGCCCTTGGCCTCTAGAATCTGAATGCTCGCCGCCGTGCGCGGTCAGGGCGGCGGCCTTCATCGACAGGATTGGGAACACGCATGGCATCAGGTTGAGGATGAGGCCGCCAAGAAAGGCGAACAGAACCGCGAGCGGCAGGCTCATGGCCTCTTGGGCCTCTGGGGCCTTATCGGTTGCCGTCGGCGCCCCAAGACCCGCAGCACCAGCGAGGGGTTCGCCCGCCTTGGCCTCGATCTCATAGGCCGCGCCGCCCAGATCAATCACACCCGCCAAGACGGCGGGCGCGGGCCCTTTCGTGAAGCCATAGCCTGCGGGAAGGGACAGGGTCAGGCCG
>CAISGS010000268.1 GCA_903884915.1 uncultured Caulobacteraceae bacterium
TAAGGATCGCCAACCGTATCGCCGGTCACGGCAGCCTTGTGGGCCTCCGAGCCCTTGCCGCCATAGTTACCTTCTTCGATGTACTTCTTGGCATTGTCCCAAGCACCTCCGCCTGAGGTCATCGAGATGGCCACGAACAGGCCAGTCACGATCACACCCATCAGCATCGCGCCCAGAGCCGAGAAGGCTTCTGCACGGCCAGCAATGGCTTGGATGACGAAGTACAGCGCGATAGGCGAAACCACGGGCAGCAAGGACGGGACAATCATTTCCCGGATTGCGGCCTTGGTCAGGATGTCCACGGCCTTGGCGTAGTCAGGCTTAGCCTTGTACTCCATGATGCCGGGGATTTCGCGGAACTGACGACGGACCTCTTCGACGACGGCCTCAGCCGCACGTCCAACAGCCGTCATCGACATGCCACCGAACAGGAACGGCAGCAGGCCACCAAAGAACAAACCAACCACGACATAAGGGTTGGACAGGTCGAAGGCCACCTCGCCCATGCCGGCGAAGTATGGGAACTCCGTCGCATTGGCCGCGAAGAACTTCAGGTCTTGGGTATAGGCTGCGAACAGCACCAGAGCGCCAAGGCCAGCCGAACCGATGGCATAGCCCTTGGTCACGGCCTTGGTGGTGTTGCCCACGGCGTCCAGCGCATCGGTGGAGACGCGAACCTCGTGAGGCAGACCCGCCATTTCGGCAATACCACCGGCATTGTCGGTGACAGGACCAAAGGCGTCGAGGGCGACAATGAACCCGGCCAGAGCCAGCATGGTCGTGGTGGCGATGGCCACGCCGAACAGGCCTGCAAACTGATAGGTCAAGATGATGCCGACGATGATCGCAATCGCAGGAGCCGCAGTAGACTCAAGCGAAACGGCCAGACCCTGGATGACGTTGGTGCCGTGACCCGAGACCGAAGCCTTGGCCACCGAACGCACCGGACGGAAAGCCGTGCTGGTATAGTATTCGGTAATCACAACGATGGCTGCGGTCACACCCAGGCCAACAAGGCCGCAATAGAACAGCGCATTGGCGTCTACCGACTTGCCTTGGATCATGACGGCGGCAGGCACGAGCTTGTTGATGACGACATAGACGCCGACGACCGACAGAAGACCAGTGACGATCAAGCCCTGATAGAGCGCGCCCATGATGTTCTGGCTCTTGCCCAAACGGACAAAGAAGGCACCGACGATCGAGGCTGGGATACAGATACCGCAGATGGCCAGCGGCAACAGCATCATGGCATCCACCTCGGCTGTGCCGCGGAAGAAGATCGCTGCCAAGACCATGGTCGCGACGGTGGTCACGGCATAGGTTTCGAACAGGTCAGCGGCCATACCAGCGCAGTCGCCCACATTGTCACCGACATTGTCAGCGATGGTGGCGGGGTTGCGTGGGTCATCTTCGGGAATACCGGCTTCAACCTTGCCGACCATGTCGCCGCCAACGTCAGCACCCTTGGTAAAGATGCCGCCGCCCAGACGGGCGAAGATGGAGATCAGCGAGGCACCAAAGCCCAGAGCCACCATCCCATCGACCACTTCGCGGCTGGTTGCCACGAGGCCTTCGATCTTGGTGAGGTAAGCGAAATAGCCCGCAACGCCGATCAGGGCGAAGCCTGCCACCAGCATGCCGGTGATCGCGCCCGACTTGAACGCCATGCCGAGGCCCTTTTGCAGGCTCTCAGAGGCGGCTTGAGCGGTGCGCACATTGGCGCGAACGGAGATCAGCATCCCGGCATAACCGGCTGCGCCCGAGAGCACAGAGCCGATAACGAAGCCAATGGCGGCCTTAGGACCGATCAGGAAGTAAACAATGGCCAGAATGACCACACCGACAATGCCGATCGTCGTATATTGCCGCCGCAGATAGGCTTGAGCGCCTTCCTGAATGGCGGCCGCGATTTCTTTCATCTTGTCGTTGCCAGCCGAAGCTTGCATCAGGGTCGCGGTCTGAACGATGCCATAGAGCACCGCCAAAAATCCGGCCGCAATAACCCACCAAATATACGAATCCATGCTGTAGAAGCCCCTTCCAGTGTTTGCACATGCGACCAATGGAACGTCTTAAAACGTCCAAAAGCCGGGTCCATACAGAACCTGCGCGCCAGTTTCCTCGATTGAGAGCCTAAGTCGCTCCCTTCAACCGGGATGGACGTTGCCAAACATGAGGCGGCAAAGCAACCACTTGCCGAGAGAAGTCTCCGGCTTTGGTGTTTAAGGCTTGGCGGGGACGGTGCGCGCGATGCGTTTCTTGGGGTCTTGGCGCACAATTTCAATTCTGGCGATCAGGCGCGGGTCAATGAAACTGGCGACCTCTCGTTTCAGCGCCGCCTTGAGCAGCGCCTCATCCACCCGGTTTGGGTCACCGGGGACGCCCAGGTTCTGACGGTGACCAATGCGAACCAAGGCATCGCGATAATAGGGCTCTTGTCCGACTAGTTTATAGAGATCGGCTTTGGGCGACAAAATGATCTTGATCGACAAGAACACATAGTTGACCAGCTTCCCGTTCTCGGTGATAGGCACCGCGACCGGTGACAGAGGGATCGACGGGTCGATCTTGATCGTCGCCGAGCCCTCTTCCGCCATGACAGGGGTCACGCTGAAGGCGGCAATCAGTGCTAGGATGGGAGCTATTTTGCGCATGGAACCCTTTTACCAAAACGGGTTTATCCAGCAATTGCTATTCGTGGTGCTGATAGCCCAATGTGCGAATATTCTGAACCGCTCCACGCCAAGACAGGCGCACACCGGGCTCTGACACGACCTGACCGATGAGGGTGGCGTCGATCCCAAGGGCGGTGGCCTTCGACATGAAGGCCTCGCGCTGGTCCGCCGGGACGGTACAGACCAGTTCATAATCATCACCGCCCGTGACCAACGCCAAGCGCGCCGCCACAGGATCGTCCTGCAGGGCGAGCCATGCCAAGGCTGCTTCAGATAGCGGAACCTTCTCCAAATCTATCTCCAGACCCACAGCGCTGGCAGCGGCAATGTGCCCCACATCTGCCGCCAACCCGTCTGACACATCCGCGCAGGCCGTCGCATGGACCCGCAAAGCTTGGCCGAGCCCAAGGCGCGGACAGGGATGATGATAGCGCTCTTCCAAAGCACGATTTTGCTCAAGCGTGAGCATCGAAAGTCGCCCTTGTACGGCCAAAAGCCCCAGATAGCCGTCGCCAATGGTGCCCGTGACCATCAGGTCATCACCGATTCGCGCGCCCTTGCGTCGCACCATCTGGCCCTGCGGTACCCAACCCAAGGCGGTCAGACTCAAGGTCAAAGGCCCCGGAGTCGCGGTTGTGTCCCCGCCGAAAAGAGCCAGACCGAAATGGGACAGGTCTTCGCCCAGTGCCTTGGCAAACTGGTCACGCGCTTCGGCGTCATAGTGGGGCGGCCAACTGACCGCGAGGAAACAGCCATAGGGCTCAGCCCCCTTGGCTGCCAGATCCGACAGGTTGGTTCGCAAAAGCTTTCGGGCAATGCGGTCAGGCCGCTCACCGGCGAGGAAATGCACGCCCTCAACCAAGGCGTCCTTGGTGACCACCAGATCAAAGCCGGGACGAGACGGAATAACCGCCGCATCGTCCATGAGTTCGAGAGCCTCTGGCGCACCAAAGGTCAGGGGACGAAAGCGCCGGGCGATGTCTTGAAACTCGTCCGACACGGCCCGCCCCAATCAGCCGCGCTCGTCGCGGGCAATGCCGTCCAGCGCGCCATTGACGAAACCGGGCTCCACACCTTCAAAGAAGGACTTGGCGATCTCGACATATTCATCAATGACGATCTCGGTCGGGATATCCTTGAGAGCACTCAATTCAAACGCTCCGGCCCGCAGGATCGAGCGGACGGTGGCGTCCAAGCGGTCCAGCCGCCAGCCGGTCGCTAGGCGCTTGGCGATCAGTTGGTCGATCTTGGCCTGGTCCTTCACGACGCCGCGCACAATGTCAGCAAAGAAGGCTTCATCCGCCTCAGCCAAGGGTTCGCCTTCAATTTCGGACCCGAAGCGGTGGTCGATAAACTCCCGCACGACCGTCTCGGCGCCCGCGCCAGAGACTTCCATCTGATAGAGGGCTTGGATCGCGGCCAAACGGGCGACCGAACGGGTTTGGTGGGACTTGCCCGGGTTGCTCATCGAATGCCACCGGAGCGCAACTTACGGCGCAGGAAAACCAGTTCAAGGGCCGCCGTCGCCGCCCCGCCGCCCTTGTCGCCTTCGCTGACGCGCGCACGGCTCCAAGCCTGATCTTCGTCTTCGGTCGTCAAGATGCCGTTTCCGATCGCCAGATTGCGGCTGATCGCCAGATCCATCAGTCCGCGTGCGGATTCGTTGGACACGATCTCGAAATGGTAGGTCTCACCCCGGATAATGCAGCCAAGGGCCACATAGCCGTCATAGTGAAAACCCGCCGGGCTGTGTCCGCTCTCCTCGGCCAAGGCGATCGCGGCTGGAATTTCGAGAGCGCCAGGAACCGTGACCACGTCAAACGCGGCACCCGCCGCGGTCAGCGCAGCCTTGGCGCCCTTGAGTTGCTCATCGGCTAGGTCGCTGTAGTAACGGGCCTCAACGATCAAAATACGAATGGTGTTATCCACGATATCCTATTCCTTGACCTGTCCGTCGCCGATGGGCTGGCGCCCTGAAATCTTTAACCCATAACCCTCGAGGGCCGCAGGCTTGGCTTGGCTAGAGGTCAGGAGGATCATCTCGCGAACCCCAAGATCGAGCAAGATTTGAGCGCCGACGCCATAGTCGCGAAGGGCATGGCTCTTGGCCATCTGCACATCCCGGTCGCCATAGCGCTCTGACAGCCAAGCCGGGTTGGGATCGCGGATAAAGACCGCCACGCCTGCGCCATCAAAGTCTGCCAAGGCCTGAAGGGCTTGAGGGATGTAGTCACGGCGCGCTTGGCTATGGCCGAGCATATCGGCTGCAAAATCAACCTGATGCATCCGCACCAGCGTTGGCGTATCGGCATCAATGCGGCCCTTGACCAGAACCATATGCTCGCTGCGATCGATAATGTTGCGATAGACCATCATGCGGAATGCGCCGCCATAGATGCTCTCAAACGGGCCTTCAACCACGCGCTCGACATTACGCTCGGTGCGGCGGCGATAGGCGATCAGGTCGGCGATGGTGCCGATCTTGAGCCCGTGGAGCTGCGCAAACCCGACCAGATCAGGCAGACGCGCCATGGTGCCATCATCATTCATGATCTCGCAGATCACGCCGGACGGATAGAGACCAGCCAGACGGCTAATATCCACCGCAGCCTCTGTGTGACCGGCACGAACCAAAACGCCGCCGTCCTTTGCGACCAAGGGGAAGACGTGACCGGGTGACACGATGTCATCGGCGCCGCGCGTCGGATCGATGGCCACCGCCACGGTGCGAGCGCGGTCATGGACCGAAATGCCGGTCGTCACCCCATCCTTGGCCTCAATCGAGACCGTAAAGGCTGTGGAGTGCTCGGCGCGATTGTCGACGGCCATCGGCGGCAGACGCAGTTGCCGTGCGCGATCCGCCGTTATCGACAGACAGATCAGGCCGCGCGCATGTTTGGCCATGAAATTGA
>CAISGS010000269.1 GCA_903884915.1 uncultured Caulobacteraceae bacterium
GATCTTTTCCCAGTTGGCCGCGACCTCTTCGACGGACAGGCCGCCTTCAGCCAGATAGACGCCTTCGGTTTCAAAGATGCGCGACAGGGCGAAGGCCCCGGCGCCCGCGGTCAGAATAGCGCCGGTCGGGGCATCTTCGCTGACCAGATAGACCACGCCGGGCGTGACATATTCGGGCTTCAGCTTTTCCAGCACTTCTGGCGGCATCAGGCCTTCGGTCATGCGGGTGGCCGCGACGGGCGAGATGGCATTGACGCGGATATTGTTCTTCTGGCCCTCGATCTTGAGGGTGTTCATCAGGCCCAGCACCGCCATCTTGGCCGCGCCATAGTTGGCCTGACCGAAGTTGCCATACATGCCCGAAGACGAGGTGGTGACAACGATGCGGCCATAGTTCTGGGTCTTCATAATTTCCCAGACGGCCTTGATGGGCTTGTAGGTGCCCCAAACATGGACCTGCATGACCGCTTCGAAATCGGCCAGTTCCATCTTGGAGAAGGACTTGTCGCGCAGGATGCCAGCATTGGCGATCAGGATGTCGATGCGGCCATAGGCGTCCATGGTCTGCTTGACCAGATTGGCGACACCCGCATCGTCGGTGACCGAGGCGCCATTGGCGATGGCCTCACCGCCAGCGGCCTTGATTTCAGCCACAACGGCCTCAGCAGCGGCGCTGTTGCCACCCGAGCCATCCATGGAACCACCGAGGTCATTGACCACGACCTTGGCGCCGCGACGGGCGAGCTCAAGAGCGTGTTGACGGCCCAGACCGCCGCCCGCGCCAGTGACAATGGCAACCTTGCCGTCGAAACGGATGTCAGACATGTGCATCTCCAAAGGGTTCAAATGCGTTAAACTGGCGCGGAGTAGTGGTGCGCTGTCGCTTTGACGTCAAGAGACCATGCGCGTTTGGACCGTGTAACGCGGTTACTGATCGCTCTTATTGGCCTTGCCATCGGCCGGTTTGGCCACCGCGCGGCGCTCTCCGGCCACGTGACCGGGCTTCATGAACTTGACCAGAACCCGCTGGCCGATCAGCAGGGGAATGCCGTCAGCCGACACCACCACCTCGACCACGCGCTCATCGGTCCGTTCAGACGGGTCGTCCGACTGCAGCCTGCGCGCACCAAATACGGCGGCGCGGCGAAGGACCTTGCCGGTATAGATCTTGGTGTCGTCGGCTTCGGGCGAGATTTCGACCGCTTGGTCGATAGCCACGGCAGGCAGGGCGCTCTCGGCGATCTCAGCGCGCACGATGCGGGCATTGTTAGGCTCGAGATCAAAAAGGTTCGAGACGTTCAGGGTCGAGGCACCAGAACCGGGATTGGCATAGCGCCGAACGATCCGGCCATCGGCAGGGGCCCGAATGATGGTCATTTCGAGATTATAGTCGGCCTCGTTCTTGCGGGCCATCACGGTCCCGACCATCGCCTTTTGCGCACCGAGATTGGCCTCCGCTATGCGCACGGCGTCCCGCGCCTGATCGATCTTTTGCGCCGCGACGAAGTTTGATCCGGCCAGCGCGGAAAGACGGTCCAACTCACGACGGGCTGCAGACAGTTGCACCTCCATGGCGTTGATCTGGGCGCGGGCTTGAGCGACTTCGGCGCGGGCACGGTCAGCGGCCAGACGCGCCTCGTCATTTTCCTGACGGGCGAGGACCTGATCCTTGACGACATTGTCGCCCTCTTGAACCAGAACCTCGCGGATGATGCCGCCCCGGCGAGCTGCCACCGCAATGATGCCGCCCTCGACATCCGCCTTACCATTGGCAATGGCGGCAAAGGGGCTTTCAGGCGCCTTGGCGGCGGCAGCAACGGCGGCGGCCTTCTTGGTCTTGGCCTGATTACTCACGAACAGGCCTGTGGAGCCTAGGGCAACAACCCCCAGAACGATGAGCCAAAAGACGGGACGACGGGCAAGACTCAGCATCAGGATCTAGGCTCCAGCAAGGGCAGTAGGGGCATCGAAAGGCGAGGCCGGTGTGCGGCGGACATCATCAAGGATGCGGCCGTCTTCAATATGGATGACGCGGTCGGCATAGGCCTCAAGGCGCGGATCGTGGGTCACGCAGATGACCGCAGCCCCATGGTCCTTAGCGGCCCTTTGCAGCAGGCGAATAACCACCTGACCGTTCTCGCCGTCGAGGGCCGAGGTCGGTTCGTCGGCAAAGAGCAGTTGAGGCTGTTTGGCTAGGGCCCGGGCAATGGCGACGCGCTGCTTTTCCCCGCCCGACAGTTCTGACGGGTGTTGATTGAGGCGCTCACCCAGACCCACCTCTGTCAGGGCTTGGGTTGCAATGGCGTGGGCCTTGGCAGGGCTGAAGCCCTTATATTTCAACACAGTTGTGACCTGTTTAATGGCGGTTAGGGCCGCGAACAGGTTGAAGCCCTGAAAGATGAAGCCGCAGTGATCAAGCCGGAACCGGTCGATGCGGGTGTCAGACTGTGACCAGAGGTCTTGGCCCATAGCCGTCACTTGCCCCTCATCAGGCCGCAAAAGGCCAGACAGGGCGGCGATCAGCGTCGACTTGCCCGAACCGGATGGCCCCATGACCATGGTCAGGTCGCCGTGCAGGGCGTCGAAATCGACGGATTTGAGCACCTGGATATGGCTGCGACCGGTCTTGAAGCTCTTGCTCAAGCCCTTGGCCTCGATGGCCTTGGTGCCGACATGACTGTTGAGGGGGTTCGGGCTCATCGCAGCAGGTCCGCAGGTTGGCTCTTCTTCAGGATGCCGAGGGCCATCAGGCCAGACAACATGGCGATCAGCAGCAGGAACACGGCCGTCATGCCGACTAGCCCGGGTGTAAAGGCCATCGGCACGCCACCGGCACCGGCCAACAGGGCCATTAATGTGACCAGAACGGCTGTGGCCCCAAGGCCCGCCACCCCGACCCAAAAGCTCAATTCAAGGACAATCCAGCGCAAGGAGCCCATCGACACGCCGAGCGCGCGCAAGGACGCAAATTCCTTGATATTGGCCAAGATCGCACCGCGCAGGGTTTGAGACGTAATCCCCACCCCGATCAGCAGGCCCAGAAATAGCGAGAAGCCCAGCATGATGCCGATGATGCTCTCCTTCATCATGGAGCCTTCATTGGCCTTGGCCAGTTCGGCTCTCGTCCAGGCGCGAAACTGGCCGTTGGCGATGGCGTTCATCTGGTCTCGGACCTGATCAGCCTGCGCGGGGTCAGCGATCTTGACCATCAGTGGCCCGACGCGGCGCGAGCCATTGGCCATTCCGAGCATACGCAAAGTATCGCGGGACATGACGACTTGGGGCTGCATCATGTTGGGATAGCCGGTCAAAACCGCCTTGAGCCTAACGGTCTTGCCGTTGAGCGTGGCCTTGTCGCCCAGCTTGATCTTCAGGCGCTTGAGCGCGGACTGGTCCAGAGCGATGGCAAAGGGTTCGGTCAGAGCAATGCGTGTCGCATCCGTGTAGTCGGTCGGCAGGGTCACGGCACCGGGACGCGGATCAATGGACATGATCTGCACCCATTCGCGGGTATGTTTTTCGCCCTTTTTGGCGGTACCATCCTGATCCACATTGCCCCACATGGCGCCGTCGCCATCGAGGTCTGCGACCTGAACCACCTGCGGGTTCATATAGATGAGGGGCATGACCCGGCGGGGCAGACCGCCGGTATTCATGAGGCTTTCGGC
>CAISGS010000270.1 GCA_903884915.1 uncultured Caulobacteraceae bacterium
CTCCTCCATGGTCGGAGACAGGGCCGGCATCAGAATGTCGATGGACATGGGCTTAGCTCACATAACAGACGGCGCGGGCCGCCTGGACGATCTTTTCGACGCTGGGCAGGGCCAAGGCTTCGAGATTGGCGGCATAGGGCAAGGGCACATCTTCCTGACAGACCCGCATGGGCGGTGCATCAAGATAATCAAAACCAAGCTCGACCACGCGGGCGATAATTTCCGCCCCAACGCCCATCGGACCCCAGCCCTCTTCGGTCGTGACCAGACGGTTGGTCTTGCGTACGCTCTCAACGATGGTGGCATGGTCCAGAGGCCGCAGGGTGCGAAGGTCAATCACCTCGGCCTCGATCCCCTCTTGCGTCAACAGCTCCGCCGCCTTGAGAGCCAAGCCCACCATGCGCGAATGGGCGGTGATGGTTACGTGCTGGCCGAGGCGGCGTACCTTGGCCTTGCCGATGGGTACAATATGGTCGTCGATCTGGGGCACGTCGAACTCGACCCCCATACATCATCTCGTGCTCAAGGAAGACGACCGGATTGGGATCGCGGATCGCCGCCTTCAACAGGCCCTTTGCATCGGCGGCGTCATAGGGGGCCACCACCTTTAGGCCAGGAACATTGGCATACCAGGCCGAATAGTCTTGGCTGTGCTGCGCCCCGACGCGAGAGGCCGCGCCATTGGGACCCCGGAAGACGATGGACGACTTGATCTGGCCACCCGACATATAGAGCGTCTTGGCGGCTGAATTGATGATCTGGTCGATGGCCTGCATGGCGAAGTTCCAGGTCATGAATTCAACAATCGGTTTTAGCCCCGCCATGGCCGAGCCCACGCCCAGACCGGCAAAACCATGCTCTGTGATCGGCGTATCAATGACCCGGCGCGGACCAAATTCCTGAAGGAGGTCGCGGCTAACCTTATAGGCTCCCTGATATTGCGCGACCTCTTCGCCCATCAGATAGACCCGGTCGTCAGCGCGCATCTCTTCGGCCATGGCGTCGCGCAGGGCATCGCGCACGGTCTGCTTGATGAAGGTCGTACCCTCCGGCAGCTCTGGGTCTGCCAGAACGGTCTGCACCGTCGTTGAAGGACTGACCGCGCGCGGTTCGACTCTGGCGGCTTGAACCGGCTCTGGCGCGGAGGCGCTAGCGGTGTTCTCGCCAGACAGACGGGCAATCAGACTGTTGACCTTCACGCCTTCGGTGCCAGCCTCGACCAAAAGGGCCTCAATGACGCCCTCATCGACGGCCTCGACCTCCATGGTCGCCTTGTCGGTCTCGATCTCAGCGATCACGTCGCCTGCCTTAACGGTGTCGCCCACCTTGACGTGCCACTTGGCCAGCGTGCCCTCCTCCATAGTCGGAGACAGGGCGGGCATGAGGATGTCGACACTCATTGGGCAGCCTCAAGATAGACGTCGGTATAGAGTTCGGCCGGGTCAGGCTCGGGCGAGGTGCGGGCAAATTCAGCCGCATCTGCGACAATGGCCTTCACCTCACCGTCAATGGCCTTATAGGCGGCCTCATCGGCCCAGCCCTTGGCGTCCAGAACCTCGCGCAGGTGATCGATGGGATCGCGGGTCTTCTTGACCTCGTCAACCTCCTCCTTGGTCCGATATTTAGCCGGGTCGGACATGGAGTGACCGCGATAGCGGTAGGTCTTCATTTCGAGAATATAGGGACCATGGCCGTCGCGCGCATGGGCGGCGGCGCGGCTTCCAGCCTCACGCACCGCCTCAACATCCATGCCATCGACCTCTTCACCCGGGATGTTGAACGACACGCCCCGGCGGTGAAGATGGGTTTCGGACGAGGAGCGCTCGATGCTGGTTCCCATCGCATATTGATTATTTTCAACCACATAGACCACAGGCAGCTTCCACAGCGAGGCCATGTTGAAGCTCTCATAGACCTGACCCTGATTGGCCGCGCCATCGCCGAAATAGACAAAGGCGACATTGCCATTGGCCTTGTACTGGTTGGCCAGAGCCAGCCCCGTGCCCAACGACACCTGAGCGCCCACAATCCCGTGTCCGCCAAAGAAGCCTCGCTCGATGGAGAACATATGCATGGAGCCGCCCTTGCCGCGTGAGGAGCCACCGCTGCGTCCCGTCAACTCGGCCATAACCTCGCGCGGATCCATCCCTGCCGCCAGCATGTGGCCGTGGTCACGATAGCCGGTGATGATCTGGTCGCCCTTGATCTGGATCGACTGCATGCCGACCGCGATGGCTTCTTGCCCGATATAGAGGTGACAGAAACCGCCGATCAGTCCCATGCCATAGAGCTGGCCCGCGCGCTCTTCAAAGCGGCGCATCAGCAACATGTCGCGATAGAACTTCAGAAGGTCTTTTTGGCTGTTGGCGGTCTTTGCGACCTCAACGCTTTTGCGTGCTCGCGCCATTGGTAACTCCCAGAGCCCGATTGAGGGCGTCGTTCAGAACCCCTAGGTCCTGACGTAGGGTCAGGTGCGCGGTTCCATACGAACCACATAATCCCTTGGGTCCGAGAACCCTAGTAGAGATCGAGCCCTTTCCTCAAGCAGGTCCTGTGAAAGGCTCTCATTGCGCAGCAGAAGGGCTCGCGCCTCCATATCCGCCCGCTGCGATTTCAGTTGCTTTAATTCTTCTGTACGGGCGGCCATCATCTGATTGCGCTTGGACCAGGTCAAAAGACCGCCGTCACCGGCAAGGGCGTGGAACGCGAAATAGAAGATCAAAAAGGCGATGGCCAAGGTTCGCCAATTGGAGCGTAGTTGAGCCAACAAATGCGAATCCCCTCTGACCTAAAAAACCCTGACCAGTCTTGCCGGTCAGGGTTAATAGAACATGGCTAATAAAGGGTTTTTATGGAGCGCTTAGCGGCCCTTGAGCGCGCGGCGACCGGCATAGATCGCCTGATCGTCCAGTTCCTCTTGGATGCGCAGCAATTGATTGTACTTGGACAACCGGTCCGAGCGGGCCAGCGAACCAGTCTTGATCTGTCCGCAATTGGTGGCGACCGCAAGATCGGCGATGGTGGAATCCTCAGTCTCGCCCGAACGGTGTGACATCACAGCCGTATAGCCCGCACGGTGGGCCATATCGACCGCGTCTAAGGTCTCGGACAAGGTACCGATCTGGTTGACCTTGATCAGGATGGAGTTGGCAAGGCCGCGCTCAATACCATCGGCCAGACGGATTGGATTGGTCACGAACAGATCATCGCCAACCAACTGAACCTTGGC
>CAISGS010000271.1 GCA_903884915.1 uncultured Caulobacteraceae bacterium
GATCGCTGCCCTGAAGTGGGTGCAGGCCAATATTGAGAAGTTTGGCGGCGATCCTGGGAACGTGACCATTCTAGGCCAGTCTGCCGGTGCAGCATCGGTCACCTATCTTCAAGTTAGTCCCTTGGCCAAGGGCCTTTTCCACAGGGCTGTCACCATGAGCGGCAGTGCGGTCGGTGCCCGGCCTATGGGAACCGGAAATCTGGCCTCGGGCGAGCAGACGGGCCTGACTTTCCAAGCAGCCTTGAAGGCAAAATCGCTTGATGAGATGCGACAGGTCCCGGCGGACAAGATCCTAGCGCTACAAGCCGACTGCCAGCTTGGCTGCGGTGGCACCATCCGGGTCGGTCCGATCGTCGACGGTTATGTCTTGCCCAAGTCTCCATCTGAGATTTTTGCTGCGGGTGAACAGAATGATGTGCCCCTGATCACCGGCTTTACCCGCGACGAGAGCGCCAGTCCGCTTAAAGGCGCGGTCACTACTGCAGACTTTCAGGCCAAGGCAAAAGACCTGTTCGGCGATCATACTGACGCTTTCCTGAAGCTCTATCCGGTCAAGACGGACGTTGACGTCGCCCTTGCGGCCACCGAGGCGGGGCGCGATGCCGGCATGCAGCAGGCCGCCCGCATTCATGCGCAAGCTCAGGCCAAAAACGGCAAGGCACCGGCCTTCGTCTACATGTTTGGCCGTAAACACCCCTATGTGGCCGATCCCCGGATCGCCGATCAGGACACAAAGACCATCGGTGCCTATCACACCAGCGATGTGCCTTACTGGTTCCAGAACCTAGACATCTACAACTGGCTGCGTCCCACCCGCGACTGGACGGCTTGGGACCGTACCTTGACTGGTGCCATGTCCGACGCCTTGATCGCATTCGCCAAAACTGGTGAACCATCAACGACGACGATGAAATGGCCCAAATATGATCCGGCCAAGGAGCAGCTGGTTGAGTTTGGTGATCAAATTCGACTGGTCCCTATGAACACCAAGCGGCTTGATTTCTTTAAGACCGTGCCTGCTCAACAGGCGCTTCCCACCGTGCCCGGTCGTCCGCGCGACTAGCGCAGGCGGGGGCGGCCCGAGGCATCCGCGCCTTTGGTGAGGCTGAGACATGGTGAGCCGTCCGCGCTGATCGCGCGGGCGGCTTCATTGTTGATGGGCTGGACTAGACCTGAGGGACGGTCGCGGTGCGCGCCTGAGCGGCCATGCGGACCGGCGCATTGACTGCACCATATTGGTTGTAGCCGCCGCTGCGTTGAACGACCTCAAAGAAGAAGCGGTCATGGAACGACTGTGTGTAGACATGCAAGAATTCGCCACCCTGCGCATCCCGGTCAAAGAGCACGTCGTGGCTCTGGAGCTTCTGGATGAAGTCGTCGTCTAAGGCGAGCCGGGCGCTCAGGTCATGATAATAGTTCTCGGGGATCGGCAACAGTGTCATGCCGCGTTTACGCATGTCGACGACGGCCTGAAATATATCGTTGGTGGCAAAGGCGACCTGGTTCACACCGGCGCCGGAAAATGTCGTTAAGGAGCGAGCAACGACGGTGCGGCTGCTCTCCGAGAAGGATAGGGGGAAACGGACTG
The DNA here is from genome assembly GCA_903884915.1 of uncultured Caulobacteraceae bacterium. GTDB lineage: Bacteria > Pseudomonadota > Alphaproteobacteria > Caulobacterales > Caulobacteraceae > CAISGS01. The sequence goes on from CAISGS010000271.1 coordinate 1,589, forward strand.
TACGGCTCGAATTGATTAGAGCTCGGCTCTTCACCAGGCCGTATGGATCTGGGAGCACCCACGACTCCTCCGGGCGCAGGCCAAATACAGCGCGGTAGTACAGCAACCAGGTGTCGAAATGATCACCGGGCAGGGCTTGGCCCACATGGTCGATCGAACAGGCGATTTGTGCAACCGGATCAGCCAGGCCCTCCGGCTCACGTGAAAAGTCAGCCGCGACATTGAAGCGCTCATCGACCACATAGATCAGACTGCCGTCCGGCGAGCGAATCCCGGGCATTGGCATTTCGTCGGGACCCACCCGTTCCTCGAACCGTTTACAACCGAACAGTTCCGCTCGGGCAAGCATGGCGTCGGGGTCGGTGACCCTAAGGCCCACGGCGCAGACTGACACGCCATGCAGCAGGAAATAGGAGTGGGCGAAGGACTCCAATTCGGCATTTAGGGCGACGGCGAAGTTACCTTGGCGATATAGTGTGACGTCCTTGAGCCGGTGTTTGCCGACGCGCTCGAACCCGAGGCCTATCAACCACTGAGCCAGCTCGTTACCCGCAGACTGGTCGACGGCGAACTCTAGGAAGGCAATGGTCTTGATGTCCGGCACGGGCGGCGGGTCAAGTAGATCGGCCTTGGCGCGGACGGAGATGATGGCTGGCGAGGTCGCAGCGATCGGGCTGGTATCTTGCCAGTGACGGATCTGTTCCTCGAGAAACAGAAGTGACCTCATCCCATCGCGCGCGGTGAGGGCGGGGGCGGCGGCTCGGAAATCGTCATTGAAGATTTCGAGCGACAGGGGCCCGCGATAGCCAGCAGCGATGGCGTGGGCCGCGAAATTGGCGACGTCCAGATCGCCTTGGCCGGGGAAGCACCGGAAATGGCGGCTCCACGACAAGACGTCCATGGCCAGCTTTGGAGCGTCAGCCATCTGCAGGAAGAAGATCTTGTCGCCCGGTATCTCCCGGATTCCAGCCGGGTCGCCGCCGAGGGCCAGCGTGTGGAAGCTGTCTAGAATGACGCCGAGGTGGCTGTGATCAGCCTGCTTAACGATGTTCCAAACCTGCTGATAGGTTCGAACATGGGCACCCCATGCCAAGGCCTCGTAGCCGATGCGAAGGCCGCGCGCTGCGGCCCGTTCCGCCAGCTCGTGCAGCTGCGCCGCCGCCAGACTGTCTTCATCCATAGCCGCAGGCGAGACGTTGGAGCAGACCAGCATCAAGGGCGCATCGAGCTCGGCCATGAGGTCGAACTTGCGCTCGGCCCGATCGAGGTTGCGACGAAACATCGGCTCCGGCATGGCTTCGAAGTCCCGAAAGGGCTGAAACAGCATGATTTTCAAGCCGAGCTGTTCGGCCATCTGCCTCACATCTCTGGCCGTCCCGTCGAAGAACAGGAGGTCGTTTTCAAACAGCTCGACCCCGTCGAACTTGGCAGCCGCAACGGCCAACAGCTTTTCCTGTAGTGTGCCGCTCAGAGAAACGGTGGCGATGGATCGGCGCATGATGACGCTCCCTCAGCTGACAGGGTTTAGAGGTAGATTGATATAATGCCACGAACCAGTTAGTTCATAAACTGATAATTAGAGTGCAAGGTCCCTGCCGCGAACAACCGCACGCCATTCGCCTGCGACTTGGGATTGGGCTAAGGTGAACAGCTTGTTGACGACTGTGCGATTGGAAGAGGAGAGCAGGGGCTAATGACCATTCGAGGCGTGGATCACATCAATATCGCGACCGAGGCCTTAGAGCAGACCCGATCATTCTATGTCGATATTTTGGGGCTGGAAGAGGGATGGCGGCCTGAATTTTCATTCCCGGGATATTGGCTTTATGCGGATGGACGGCCCATCGTGCACCTCCAAGAGACGCCCAAGCCTGTCGGATCCTCCATCGATAGTGCGCTCAACCATTTCGCGTTCAATGTGACGGATCTGGACCAGATGCTCGTGACTTTGGACCAGCATGGCATTGCCTATCGGGCCTTGGCTGTGCCGGGAACCGACATAGGGCAAGCCTTTCTGATGGACCCCAACGGCGTTCGGGTCGAGTTGAACTTTCGGCCTGGCTAAAGGTCCTCTGTCGGGTCGGTTTGATCGGTGAGTTTTCTGAACATCCACCCTAGTTAGTTTGACGCCGGCACCGCATAATGATCTAACCAGTTAATACATATTGGCAGAGCGGATCGGCGAGTTCGAATC
>CAISGS010000272.1 GCA_903884915.1 uncultured Caulobacteraceae bacterium
CCGGAGCTTTGGGTATCGCTCTTCACAAGCGATCCTCTGGTTCAGCGTGCTGCGGCGCTCTATCTGCATTTTTCAGGACCGGCCTTCGCCTTTTTCGGCCTCAGCCTCGCGCTCTATTTTGCGTCTCAGGGGGCTGGTCGCATTGGCGGGCCGCTGTTGGCCGGTACGGCTCGGATGGTGGTCGTCGCGGTTGGTGGCTGGATCCTCGTGGTCAATCAGGCCCCGGCTTGGGCGCTGTTCGCGGTCGTCGCCCTAGGGATGGTCGTCATGGGCGTGGGAACAGCCATTGGGGTTGCGGTTACATCGTGGGAGCCGCGGCGAGGGCGTTAAGGCTGCGAAGGCCTATTCGCGAGGGCGGCCCTTCGAAAGAGCCAAGCGGCGCCCAGCCAGAGCCCCATAAACAGGCCCGCCAGAACAAAGGTGGCCCCCTTTCCGGTGACGAACAGGAACACCGAAACGGCCAGCTGGGCAACGGCGGTCGCGGCCATAGCCCGGGCCATCCCTTCAGGCTTGAACCGGGCGATTAGCGCACCGATCAGCGCGACCGCGAGGATGAGGCTGAAGATTCGATTGGTCGGATTGTCCTCTGAGCCGATGATACCGACCGCAAGGTTGATCCAGATCAGGGCGAAGGTGGCCAAGAGGGCAAGGCCTATGCCCGCCAAATAGCTGCGCTCAGGCGTGATCCTCAAGGCGAGGCTAAAGGCGCCAGCACTGCCAAATACCATCACGCCCAAGACCGCGAAATCGGCACCATCCCAAGCCACCTTGCGGGTGAACTGCATGGCGACCAGCGGCGCGAGCATGATGGCCACCCCGATGGCCCACGGGACGAATTTCCAAAAGGTGCGATTCAGGCGAGGGATTTGGGTCATGACGGTCGTGATCAGTTTGCAGGGGTTGAGCCCGAAGCCTTAAGCCAATCCCTCGCTTGATGCCCGTCAAAATTGACAGACCTTCTGCCTTCCAATTGTAAGGAGCCTTATGATAAGGGTCATTCGTAAGTTTTTTGGGGTGATCCGTTCTTGTCCGATATCCGCCTTGACCATCAGCCAGCGGTCCTCGACGCCCGCTCAGACACCGGCTTTGTCTTGGCCGAGGTTACGCGGCTGCTGCGTCTGGCCTTTGATCAGAGGATGCGCAGTACGGGACTGACCGGGGCCACTTGGCGGGTACTGGTCTATCTGTCGCGTGAAGATGGTCAGACCCAAGCGGCCTTGGCTCAAAAGCTCGAAATTAGCCGCGTGGCCGTGGGCGAAGCGGTGGATCGCCTCGAGCGCTCTGGCCATGTCGAGCGGCGCGCGGATCCTGACGACCGCCGTAAATGGTGTGTCTTTCTCACCCAGACCTCGATTGACCTTTTGCCAACCATGACGGCCATGGCCAGCGAGCTTCGAGACGAATTTTACAGCGGTCTTTGCGAAGAGGAGGTCCAGCAACTGCACGGACTTCTGACGCGTCTGCGGGACCGACTGGTCGATATGAAAATTGGCTCAGCCGAGTAGGGGATCTGACAATGACGAACATGGCTGAGGCAAATGGCGCGCAAGGCTTTATGCGCCGCTATCGACTACTGATCTTGATCGCTGTTCCGGCCGTGCTGCTGGGAGCCATCGCCTGGTTCATGCTGACGGCGGGCCGCTATCAGGAAACCGACAATGCCTATGTCCAGTCCGCGCGCGTGCCGATCAGCACCAGCACGACCGGGCGGGTGGTTAAGATGCTGATCAAGGAAAATGATCAGGTCAAAGCCGGTCAGGTCATTTTCCTATTGGACCGGGCCAATCCTCAAGCCGACTTTGAAAAGTCTCAAGCCGTTCTGGCCGCCGCGAAAACGCGGGTCGATGCGCTGAAGGCGATGCTCGGTGCGCGGATGGCGGCTCAGACCAGCGCGGACGAGGCGGTCGTCTTTGCCAAGAAAGAACAGGCCCGCGCGCGGTTGCTGGCCAATGACGGCATTGCGTCGCGGCAAAATGTTGAGGCGGCGGACCATGCGGTCGATGCGGCTATCTCGGCTCAGGCTTCGGCGCGGCAGGGCGTTGCAATTGCTCTGGCCGATCTGGGCGGGCGTCCCGATATTGCCGTTGACGATCATCCGGCCGTGCGTGAAGCCGCCGCGCTTTTGGAACGCTCGCGTCTGGCCCTGTCCTACACCGAGGTCATCGCCCCCCAATCCGGTATTGTGACCAAGGTCGATCAGATCCAGCCCGGGTCCTTTGTTGCCATCGGCCAGACCCTGTTTTGGCTAATTGCCGGTGATCCTTGGATTGATGCCAATTTCAAAGAAAGCCAGATCGCCAAGATGCGGCCGGGCCAGAGCGCGACCGTTCGCTTTGATGCCTATCCCGGCAAGGTCTTTCAGGCGCGGGTGGCGAGCTTTAGCCCCGGAACCGGCGCGGTCTTCTCGGCCCTGCCGCCTCAGAACGCGACCGGAAACTGGGTCAAGGTGGTACAGCGTATTCCTGTGCGTCTGACCTTGATCAATACCCCACCGGGCTATCTGATCGGCGCGGGCATGAGCGCGACCGTCAAGGTCGATACCCAATCCAATGCGGACAATGCGAAGGCTAAGGTCGCCCCGTGAGCCAAGACCGGCCGATAGCGCGAGGGCCACTCACCCTCTCGGTGATGCTCGCCACCACCATGTATACGTTGGATGGCACCATCGCCAATGTGGCCCTGCCGCATATGCAGGGCAGCCTTTCGGCTGGCCTCGACCAAATTACTTGGGTCCTGACCTCGTTCATCGTCGCGCAGGCCCTGATGACGCCGTTGGTCGGTTGGGTGTCCGAGCGGATCGGCCGAAAGGCCCTGATGGTCGCTTCGATCATCGGCTTTACCCTTGCATCACTGGCCTGTGGTCTGGCGCCAAACCTAGCGGCCATGATTACCTTTCGAATTATTCAGGGCATTTGCGGCGCTGCTTTTGTGCCCCTATCGCAGTCGATCCTGTTCGATATCAACCCGCCTGAACGCCACCCTCAGGCCATGGCCACCTTTGGGGCGGGGGTGGTTCTGGGGCCGGTTCTGGGTCCAGCGCTCGGCGGTTGGATTACCGAGCAGTTTGGCTGGCATTGGGTGTTCTTGATCAACCTACCTGTGGGCATCGTCGCTCTGTTGGGCGTGCTGCGCTACTTGCCAGAGCAGCGCTCAGATACGCCGAGGCCCTTTGATTTTATGGGTTTTGGTGCGCTGGCCCTGTTCATCACGGCCTTGCAACTGATGCTCGATCGCGGCCCGGGCGAGGGCTGGTTTGAATCGTGGGAAGTGATCATCGAGGCGGCCCTAGCCGTGATCGGGATCTATGTTTTCGTCGTCCATACGATCACCGCCAAGAAACCGTTCTTTTCCCGTGCCCTGTTGAAGAACTGGAACTTTACAGCCGGCATGGTGCTTAGCCTTGCGACTGGAACGCTGATGTACAGCTCCTTGGCGCTCTTGCCGCCGATGATGCAGAACATCCTTGGCTATCCGGTGATCACGGTGGGCCTTGTGACCATGCCTCGCGGTGTCGGGATGCTGGTGAGCATGATGGTGGGCGGGCGGTTCATTGGCCGCGTGGATCCGCGCGCGTTCCTTGTGACGGGCTTTATCTTAAACGCCTTCGCGATGTGGATGATGTCCATGTCCTCGCCCCAGATGGACGACCTGATCATTATGCAGTCGGGCCTCTTACAGGGCGTTGGGCTCGGGATGATCTTTGTCTCGTCCAACACCTTGGCCTTTGGGACCTTGCCGACAGAGCTTCGGACGGATGCGGCCTCGGTGATTACCCTCGCGCGCAGTCTGGGCTCAGCGGTGGGGATCTCCCTGATGCAGGCCATGTTCATGCGCAATCTCCAGACCACGTACACGGTGCTGGTGCCCAATATCCGGACCGACAACCCTGTGTTCCAAAACCAGATGGGCGGCCTGATTGATCTGGGCTCGATACAGGGTCTGTCGACCATAGCCGCAGAGGTCGGACGCCAAGCGGCGATGGTGTCTTACGTCAATGATTTCTACCTCTCGATGGTTCTGACCATCGGCACCATTCCCCTTATTTTCTTTCTGAAATCGCCGTCTGCGGGCGCGGTTGGAGGCGGCCATGCGCTACCGGACTAGGTTAGCCTCAGGCATCGTGATGTCGGCATTGATCCTCAGCGGTTGCGCCGTTGTTGGGCCGGACTTTGTGTCGCCCGCGAGCAGCGCCCCAGCACAATATCAGTCTGTGCCGAGCGCCGGAGCCTTTGTCTTTGGCGACCCGTCGGCCGGTCAGGCCTGGTGGACCGCGTTCGGAGCCACAGATCTTGATCAGCTCGTGACCGATGCCCTGAAGGGTAGCCCCACGGTGCAGGATGCAGAGGCCGCGCTGGAGTCTGCTAGCGCCGCAATGGCCGTTGTCGAGGGAGGACGCGCACCGCAAGCTAGCCTGACCGCAGGCCCCGAAGAGGCCCGGATCAACTCAACCGCCTTTGGGTTCACTGGATTTCCGCCCCGGACCATCTCGCGCTACGCAATCGGCGCGCGGATGTCCTACGATCTGGACCTGTTTGGTGGTAACCGCCGTGTCGCAGAGTCGGCTAAGGCCAAGCTCGACGGGCAGGCCTATCAGTTGGATGCCGCCCGCCTCACCGTCGCAGGCAATACGGCCCGAACCGCCATCCTGATCGCCGCCCTGCGCACCCAGATCGCCAGCAGCGAGGCGGTGATTGCCGATGATCGCCAGACCTTGGCGCTGGCGCAAAAATCGGTGGATGCCGGAGCCTCTGGCCGGATCGAGCTTTTGCGGGTCCAGACCCAGTTGGAGGTGGATCAGGCTATCTTGCCCGGCCTCAAGCGGGATTTGGCCGTGGCCCAAAATGCCTTGGCGGCCTTAACGGGCCATGCTCCGGGCGATTGGACTGCGAGGACCTTTGCGCTGGATCAGTTCAAGGTGCCGTCCAGCCTGCCTATGGCCGTTCCCGCAGCCTTGGTTCATGGCCGCCCTGACATTATGGCCGCCGAGATGACCTATCATGCCGCCATCGCCCAGATCGGTGTTGAGCGCGCGCGGCTCTATCCCAACCTCAACATTACCGCC
>CAISGS010000273.1 GCA_903884915.1 uncultured Caulobacteraceae bacterium
GGACATTCTCGATAATCGCCATTTCAAGCGCATCGCGGTCGCTGGCTTCGACGACAATGATCGGCACTTCGTGCAGTCCGGCCCGTTGTGCGGCCCGCCAGCGGCGTTCACCGGCGATGATTTCAAACACATCGGCCAAGCCTGCCTGCTCGCGCACGACAATGGGCTGGATAATGCCTTTTTCACGGATCGAGTTGGCCAGTTCCTCGAGATCGACCTCGGCAAAGGTCTTGCGTGGATTGCGCGCATTGGGGCGGAGAAACTCGGTCGGAACCTTGCGGGTTCCTGTCCGGCCAGAATTGGCCTCGTTCGTTTCGCTACCGACATCACCCATAAGGGCAGCGAGACCACGGCCCAAACGTGATCGGGTTTCTTCGGCCATTGAGACAATTCCTTCCGATATCATCAAGCCGCGACAGCGGCCTGTCTTTCACGACGGATCACTTCGGAGGCCAGTTTCAAATAGGCCTGTGACCCCGTGCATTTCAAATCATAGAGGAGAACGGGCTTTCCGTAGGACGGGGCCTCGGAGACCCTGACATTGCGCGGAATAACCGTGTCATAAACCTTGTCACCCATGAAATCGCGCACATCCTTGACCACCTGACCCGACAGATTGTTGCGCGGGTCGAACATGGTCAACACAATGCCTTGAATGGTCAGGCGCGGATTAAGCGAGGAACGGACCTGTTCAACCGTTTTCAACAGCTGGCTCAAACCTTCAAGCGCGAAAAACTCGCATTGGAGCGGCACCAAAACGGCATCGGCCGCCACCATCGCATTGATGGTCAACAGGTTGAACGACGGCGGGCAATCGACCAGAATATAGGAATAGGGCGGCAGACCGGCGGCAATCCGCGTTTCATGCAGCACCAGCACAGCGCGGCGCAACCGGTGGGCGCGGTCTTTCTCCGAGGAAATCTCCATTTCAACACCCAACAGATCGAGTGTAGAGGGCGCAACCATCAAACGGGGCACATCGGTCGGCAAAATCGCCTGATCAAGGCTGGCAGTGCCCACCAGCACGTCATAGGTGGAGACACGACGGTCCTTGCGCGCCACACCGAGGCCGGTGGAGGCATTGCCTTGCGGATCAAGATCCAAAATCAACACGTCTTCGCCAATGGCGGCCAGCGCGGTTCCCAGATTGATCGCCGTGGTGGTTTTACCAACGCCGCCCTTTTGGTTGGCGACAACAAGAACCCGTGGGGCCGATCCGACAGGGCGAAGGCAATTGGCAAGTGTGGTCATTTCGATCAGAGCTCCTGCTCGCTCTCAACTCTGGCAACCTGTGTCAGGCTGACAATGCGGCCTGCAAGATCAGTCTTGCTTGGCAGTAGAGACGCCCTGAATATCCAACATTTAGTGGCTTTGGTCAATTCATTATCTACATCTTGTCCCTTTAGAAACAGTCCTTCCGCCCCTTTTTTCAACAGGGGTTCGGCCATTTCGATCAGTTGATCCAGACTGGACAGCGCCCGCGCCGAGACCAGTTCGATATCCCGCGTCAAAAGCACAGGCATGGCCTCGTCAACGCGACAATCATGAACGATCACCGACAGGCCAAGCGCACGGGCAGCCTCGCGTAAAAACGCGGCCTTGCGCCCGTTGCTCTCGACCAGATGCATCTCGCGGTCCTGATCGGTCCATGTGCTGGCCACCACCAAACCGGGAAATCCGGCGCCTGATCCGAAATCGGCCCAACGGCGGATATCGGGGCGCAAAGAGGCCAATTGCAGGGAATCGGCGATATGACGCATCCAGACCTCGTCCAGCGTGCGCGGGCCGACCAGATTCTTGATTGTTTGCCAGCGGCGCAGCAAATCAACCAACCGATCCAGACGCTGTTCTGTTTCACGTGAAACAGGGCAGAGAGCCAAGGCTTGCAATTTATCGGCGGAAGCAGACATCAGGCAGCATGATCCCGATCACGTTGACGTTTGGCATGCGCGGCCAGCAGTGTCAGCGCCGCCGGCGTCATCCCCTCGATCCGTGCCGCATGGCCGACCGTTAACGGCTTAACGCTGACCAATTTGACCTGCAATTCAGTGGAGAGACCTGGCAGACCGGTAAAATCAAAGCCCTCGGGCAACAGCAGATTTTCATCGGCTCGGAAGGTTTCGATATCACGATTCTGGCGATCGAGATAAACAGAATAGCGTGCATCCGAGCTGATCCGGTCGATTATTGCCGGTTTGATCTTTGACAGTTCCGGCCAGATCAAGGACA
>CAISGS010000274.1 GCA_903884915.1 uncultured Caulobacteraceae bacterium
CAAGCAGAAGACGGCATACGAGATAGCTTCAGGTGACTGGAGTTCAGACGTGTGCTCTCCGATCTCAGTCGATCCAGTGCCTCGAAGCAGGCAAGCATGTTCAGGTCGAGATCCCGATGTCCGATAATCTTGCCGATGCTGAGCGCCTGCTGGCGGCCCAGCAGAAGTCGGGCAAAATTGCGATGGCGGGTCATACGCGCCGCTTTAACCCGAGCCATCAGTGGATCCATAATCGGATCAAGTCCGGCGAGTTGAAGGTCCAGCAGATGGACGTTCAAACCTATTTCTTCCGCCGCACCAATATGAACGCCCTCGGTCAGCCCCGCAGCTGGACTGACCATCTGCTTTGGCACCATGCCTGTCATACGGTGGATCTATTCCAATATCAGACCGGTGAAACGGTTAATGTGGCGCGCGGGGTTCAGGGACCGATGCATCCAGAGTTGGGCATCGCGATGGACATGTCCATCCAGATGAAGGTGCCGGGCGGGGCGATCTGCACTCTTTCGCTTTCCTTCAACAACGACGGTCCCTTGGGCACCTTCTTCCGCTACATCTGCGACAACGGCACCTATATCGCCCGGTATGACGATCTGTTCGACGGCAAGGAGAACCAGATCGATGTGTCCAAGGTCGATGTGTCGATGAACGGCATCGAGCTGCAGGACCGTGAGTTCTTTGCCGCCATCCGCGAGGGCCGCGAACCGAACGCGTCGGTGGCTCAGTGCGTGCCTGCTATGCGCACACTCGATCTGATCGAAAAGAACCTCGTCTAGGCCCTAAGGCCGGGCCCCAATGCTGCTGAAGGGAGTGGTCAGCCATGAACCTCGTTGTTCGGAATATCCAACGTGCCGATCTGGCCGTCATTGACGCTCTGGCTGAATTTGGTGTGGCGACGGTTCACGAGGCGCAGGGGCGCACGGGTCTGTTGGCCCCCCATATGCGGCCGATCTATCGTCCCGCCAAGATTGCGGGATCAGCGGTAACCTGTGAGGTCGCCCCGGGTGACAATTGGATGATCCATGTTGCTGCTGAACAGTGCCAGCCTGGCGACATCCTGGTGGTTGCTCCCACCAGCCCGTGTGAGGATGGTTATTTTGGTGACCTGTTGGCCACATCCTTGCAGGCGCGCGGTGTTCGGGGCCTGATTATTGATGCGGGCGTGCGTGACGTAGCGGAGCTGACACAGATGGGCTTTCCCGTCTGGTCAAAAGCAATCTTTGCGCAAGGCACGGTCAAGGAAACCCTTGGCAATGTGAACCGCCCTCTGGTCTGTGCGGGGGCGCTCATCCATCCCGGCGACGTCATTGTCGCTGACGATGACGGGGTCTGCGTGGTCCGACGTGCGCAGGCCGCCGGCGTCGCTGACAAGGCGCGGGCGCGAGAAGCTAACGAGACCGACAAGCGTGCACGGCTGGCCTCAGGCGAGCTGGGGCTGGACATCTACAAGATGCGTGAGCGGCTCGCTGAGCGCGGCCTTCGCTGGGTTGACGAGGCCTAACCATGACCCAGACCGCCATAGCCTGCACCGTGATGAGAGGGGGCACGTCGAAGGGCCTCTATTTCATGGTCAGCGACTTGCCCGCCGATGTTGGGCTTCGTGATGCGGTGTTGCTGGCGGCCATGGGATCTCCCGATGCGCGCCAGATCGACGGTATGGGCGGCGCCCACCCCTTGACCAGCAAGATCGCCGTTGTTGGGCCATCGACCCATCCTGATACCGATGTCGACTATCTGTTTCTCCAAGCGGTCGTTGACGAGGCGCGGATTGATGCGGGACAGAACTGCGGCAACCTGCTGGCCGGGGTCGGGCCATTCGCCATTGAGCAGGGACTTGTTCCTGCCGATGAGGGTCAGACCTCTGTTCGCATCAATATGCTCAATGCCAACAGTCTTGCGGTAGCCATGGTCCAGACGCCAGGGGGACGGGTACGCTATGACGGCGAGGCGAGGATCGATGGCGTGCCCGGCACGGCGGCGCCCATTCCAATCGACTTTTTGGACGTTGCGGGTTCGACCTGCGGAGCGCTTTTGCCAACCGGCAATGCGCGTGACCTGGTCGATGGGATTGAAGTCACCTGCATCGACAATGGCATGCCCGTCGTGGTTATGCGGGCCAGTGATTTTGGTAAGTCAGGCTATGAAAGCCCTGAGGACTTGGAGGCGGACGCTGATCTCAAGGCCCGCGTAGAAGCTATTCGGCTCAAGGTTGGGCCGATGATGAACCTCGGCGATGTGACCAAGAAAACCGTCCCCAAAATGTGCCTGGTGGCGCCTGCCCAGTATGGCGGGGCAATCAGTACGCGCAATTTTATTCCCCATCGGGTCCATGAGGCCATCGGCGTGTTCGGGGCTGTTAGTGTCGCCACGTCGTGTGTGACGCCGGGTTCAATCGGTGCCGAGGTCGCCGGAATTGCGGATGTGGAGGCCGTCTCTGAGCTGGAGATCGAGCATCCCACGGGCTTCTTCACCGTGGCGATGGATGTCAGCCTTGACCAGGGCGCGGTGACGGTCAAACGCTCGGCCTTGCTTCGCACAGCCAGACGCCTGATGCGCGGCGAGGTCTATGTCCCGGCCAGCCTGTGGGGCGGACTTTGAGCGCCTTTGCCCACATCGCCTTGATCGGGTTCGGCGAGGTCGGCCAAGCCTTGGCGACAGAGCTCGCTAAGGCTGGCGTTATGGATCTTCGGGCGTGGGATATCGCCTTTGAGCGCCAAGACAGTGGTCCCCGCTGCGCCCTGGCTCTGCACAAACTTCATGCGGCCTCGAGCGCGGCTGATGCTGTGAAGGGGGCGGACCTGGTCATCAGCGCGGTTACGGCGGCTCAAGATTTGGACGCCGCCAAGACCGTTGCAGCAGCGATCGACCGAGGTGCCTTCTACCTTGATCTGAACTCCTGTTCGCCGGGCCAGAAGCTTACGTCTGCGGCGGTCATTGAAGCCCGTGGCGGCATCTATGTCGAAGCGGCGGTGATGAGTCCGATCGAGCCCAAACGCCTAGCATCCCCGATGCTGCTTGGCGGCGCGCAGGCGGCGGCTTTTCTGGACTGTGCCCTGCCGCTCGGATTTACCGGAGCCAAGGTCTATGCCGCCGAGATCGGCAAGGCGGCGGCCACCAAGCTCTGCCGTAGCGTTATGATTAAGGGCATCGAGGCGCTTTTGACCGAGTCGCTCTTGGCTGCGCGCCACTACGGCGTCGAGCAGGTGGTCCTGGCCTCGCTGTCAGACCTGCTGCCGTTGCCCGATTGGAACGCCACCGCGCACTATATGATCTCTCGATCGCTGGAGCACGGGAGCCGCCGCGCTGAAGAGATGCGTGAAGCGGCACGAACGGTTGAGGAGGCTCACATCACGCCGTTGATGAGCCTCGCCATCGCTGAACGCCAAGATTGGGCGGCTGATCACAGGGCCGCATTGACCCCTGACCTCGGGGCTATGCTGACTGCCATCATGAAGGACATGGAAAAGCAATGATCATCGATTGCCACGGCCATTACACGACGGCGCCTGCGTCGCTGCAGGAGTTTCGCGAGCGCCAGATCGGCTGCAATTGCGATGCGCACAAGCTGGCGCGATTGACCCTTCCTTACGTGTCTGACGACGAAATTCGCGACAGCTTGGAGGGGGCACAGCTCAAATTGCAACGCGAACGCGGCACTGATCTGACGATCTTCAGCCCGCGCGCCTCAGCCATGAGCCACCACATCGGTGACGAAGCCACGAGCTTGCAATGGAGCCAAGTCTGCAATGACCTGATTGCGCGCGTGGTCGATCTCTATCCGCAAAACTTTGTCGGGGTCTGCCAATTACCGCAGTCGCCGGGCGTGCCTGCGGCGAACAGTGTCGCTGAGCTTGAGCGCTGTGTTAACGAGCTTGGATTTATCGGCTGTAACCTCAATCCTGATCCCTCGGGGGGGCATTGGACTGCACCGCCCCTGACCGATCGTCATTGGTATCCAATTTACGAAAAGATGGTCGAGTTGGATGTGCCCGCCATGGTCCACGTGTCGGCCTCCTGCAACGCAGCCTTCCATGCGACCGGAGCCCACTACATCAATGCCGACACCACGGCCTTCATGCAATTCATTCAGGGCGACCTGTTCAAGGACTTCCCGACCCTGCGTATGATTATTCCGCACGGGGGAGGGGCCGTGCCCTATCACTGGGGTCGCTATCGAGGCTTGGCCCAGGACATGAAGCGCCCACCTTTGGTGGAATCGGTCATGAAGAACGTGTTCTTCGATACCTGCGTCTATCACCAGCCCGGAATTGACCTGTTGCTGAAGGTCATTCCCACTGAAAACATCCTCTTCGGGTCAGAGATGGTCGGGGCGGTGCGCGGCATTGACCCAGAGTCCGGTCAGTTCTTCGATGACACCAAGCGCTACATCCAGGCCAGCGCCCTGTCGGATGAGGACAAGGTCAGCATTTTTGAGGGCAATGCCATGCGGGTCTTCCCTCGGCTGGCGGCGCATTTGGCTAAAGCCGCCTCGGCTAGGGCGTGAACCTGATGAGCACAAATATGGACAAGCCCCAGGTGATGGACCCCGACTGGTTGGTTTTTCACCCCAGCCCCGCCAAACCGACCTTTAAGGCTCCTGCAGGTGCGGTGGATGCCCATTGCCATGTCTTTGGTCCGGCCCCGCAATTTCCCTATGCCCCAGAGCGCAAATATACGCCCTGCGATGCGGGTAAGGACCAGCTCTTTGCCTTGCGCGACTATCTTGGTTTTGAACGCAACGTAATTGTGCAGGCCACCTGCCACGGCAAGGACAATCGGGCCTTGCTCGACGCTCTGCGTGCAGCAGGCGACCTCGCGCGCGGAGTTGCCACGGTCGGTGAGGATATCAGCGAGGCCGAACTGGTCTCGATGCATGAGGCAGGGGTTCGCGGTGTGCGGTTCAACTTCCTCAAGCGGCTCGCCGACTTTACGCCTCACGAGGTTCTGCGCCGTATTGCAGACAAGGTCGCGCCCCTCGGCTGGCACGTGGTCGTCTATTTCGAGGCACCCGATCTGGAAGAGCTGAAGCCCCTGTTCACGTCCTTACCGACGACGGTCGTGGTCGATCACATGGGTCGGCCCGATGTCTCGCTCGGCATTGACCACCCGCAATTCCAAGCCTTTGTCGACCTGCTGCGCCGACATGAAAACATCTGGTCCAAGGTCAGTTGTCCAGAGCGCCTTTCCCTGCAGGGCCCGCCCTATGCCGATGTCGTGGCCTATGCACGGACCATCGTTGAGACCTTCCCCGACCGGGTCCTTTGGGGCACCGATTGGCCCCATCCCAACATGAAGACCCACATGCCTGATGATGGACTTTTGGTGGATGTCATCCCGAAAATTGCGCCCACGGCCGCCCTGCAACAGGCCTTGCTGGTCGACAATCCCATGCGCCTGTACTGGGGCTCCTGACCTATGATTGAGAAACCCTATCACGATGTTCCCGGCACGATCCTGTTCGATGCTGAACAGTCCCGCCTCGGCTATCACCTCAATATGTTCTGCATGGCGTTGATGAAGGCGGAAAACCGGGAAGCCTTCAAAGCCGATCAGCGGGTCTTTCTGGACCGCTATCCCATGACCGAAGCCCAAAAGCAGTCTGTGCTTGATCGCGACTGGAACGGCATGCTGGCGCTCGGCGGCAACATCTATTTCACCTCTAAGATCGCGGCGACGGATGGCCTGTCCTTCCAGCAGATCGCAGCGATCATGAGCGGAGTGTCGCAACCCGAATATGCGGCCATGATGCTGGCCGGTGGACGCTCCATCGAGGGCAATCGTAGCAAGAAGGAACAGACCCGTGGCTAAGATCACTGCTGGTGTCGCCACCAGTCACGTCCCAGCCATCGGCGCGGCGCTTGATAGCGGCAAGTCAGGGGACGACTACTGGGCACCGCTTTTTGCGGGTTATGCGTTCTCGAAGGAATGGATCGCCCGAGAAAAGCCTGACGTGATCATCCTAGTCTATAACGACCATGCCTCCGCCTTTTCGTTAGAACTGATACCGACCTTTGCCATCGGCTGTGCTGAGGAGTTTTCTCCTGCCGATGAAGGGTGGGGTCCAAGGCCCGTGCCAAAGGTCATCGGCCATCCGGCCTTGGCTTGGCATTTGGCCGAAAGCCTGATCCTTGACGAGTTTGATATGACCATCGTCAATCGGATGGATGTCGACCATGGCCTAACGGTTCCGCTCTCCTTGATGTTCGGGCAGCCAGAAGCCTGGCCATGCAAGGTGATCCCCTTGGCCGTCAATGTGGTTCAGTATCCCCCGCCGTCGGGAAAGCGGTGCTTTGACCTCGGCAAGGCCATAGCGCGTGCGGTGGAATCGTTCCCGGAGGACCTCAAGGTCATGGTGTTTGGAACTGGAGGCATGAGCCACCAACTGCAGGGCCCGCGCGCAGGGCTCATCAACAAGGATCACGACAACGCATTTCTGGATCGCATCGTCAGCGACCCCGTGGCTCAGTCCAAAGTGGCGCATCTGGACTATGTCCGCGAGGCCGGATCAGAGGGCATTGAGTTGGTGATGTGGATGGTGATGCGCGGCGCGTTGCACGAGACTGTTCGGCAAGTGCACAGATTCTATCATGTCCCGGCATCGAACACGGCGGTCGGTCATCTGATCCTAGAAAATCCCGAGCCCTAAAGGGTTACGGAGCGCACGATCGTGTCTGCAACAGACTCGCGTCTGGCTGCGGTGGCTGCAGGCGTTGCCATGTCGACCTTAAAAATGGTCGAGAATGTATGGCGGTTGGCGACGTTGAAGAAGCAAAGGGCGCTGATCGACATGTGCAGGTCGACAGGATCTATGTCCTTGCGCATCACGCCCTCGGCAATGCCTCGCTTGATAATACTGTGAAGAGTGCTGATGTCTCCCATGCTGTCCAGTTGCTCGGGGGAGAACTGCGCGACATGTGCGCCATGGTGTATATTCTCGACCATGACCAGTCGGATGAAATCAGGGTTTGCTAACTGGTAGTCAAAGGTAAAGCGCACATGTTGGGCCAAGGCCTCGAGCGGCGGCTTGTGCTCTAGATCGAGAGTGGCTTCGATGGAACGGATGCGGCGGTAGCTATTTTCGATTACGGCTCGATAGAGACCCTCTTTGCTCTCGAAATAGTAATAGATCATCCGTTTGGAGGTCTGGGTACGCTCAGCAATTTCGTCTATCCGCGCGCCGGACAGTCCCTTTTCAGAAAATTCGTGCGTCGCGACCTCGATGATATTGGCACGGGTACGGTCCGGATCATTAGTCCGCGTCTTTGGCTTTGCAGTTGCTGAAGTCTTCGGCTTGTCGACCTTGGGTGCCGGTTGCGCTGTTGCCTTAGTGCTGGCCTTCGCCATGACCTCGTTCCCGTCAGTTGTGGCCGGACCTGTCGCGGCCCCGCCCTTGTAATGGAATCATTGTCCAAGTGTTAGGTCTTCTGGCCCTACTTGGGCAATAGGCTGCAGTCTGCGACTGAACGGCCGATCGTGCAGGAGGCCTTTAAGGCCAATCGGAGCCTTCAGGCCCGCCTTCCACGAAGGCTAATCAGTTGCACGGACCAAAGCGACTTTTTTCGCATTTCGGCAGAGGCTCGTGCGATCCAAACGTCAAAGTTCTTGGATGACACTCGACACGCAATGAACGAACTAGTACATGCTAGGGGGATGTGTTTGTGACGATGCGCGTGAGGGCGGAATTCCCCTCAACGAAATAAAATGAGGGAGACGAGAGTTTTGTACGAACTAGATCGTCACTATTTCGCACCAGCCGTAGCGGTTCGGTGAGTTGATTTTGGATAAGATGATAGCTGATCTCATTAAGACCGGACTTATCGGCCGCGGGATACAGGCGTCCCGCAGTCCATCCATCCACATGAAAGAGGCGGCTGCGCTGGATCTTCGGCTGACCTACGGTCTGCTGGACTTGGACGAACCGGCTTTCGCGGGCTTGAGCGTAGAGGCTGTCCTCACTCAAGCAGAGGCTGACGGCTTTTCCGGCGTCAATGTGACCTACCCCTTCAAGCAGGCGATCATCCCGCTGTTGAATGATCTTTCCGAGGATGCGCAGCGCTTGGGTGCGGTCAACACTGTGGTGTTCGGGGCCAAGGGCCGGGTTGGCCACAACACCGATTGGTTTGGATTTGCCAAAGGCTTTCGACGCGGCTTGCCTGGCGCTGCCTTAAACAGGGCCGTGCAGCTGGGAGCGGGCGGTGCTGGCGCGGCAATCGCCTATGCGCTGCTGGATATGGGTGTGCAACACCTTGCCATTTTCGATATTGATGCGGACCGTGCATCGGACCTGGTCTTGGCGATGAAATCGCTTTTCGGTGAGGCGCGGGTTTCGGTCGGCGCCGATAAGCGCGAGGCCATGGCGCTCGCGGACGGCGTCATCAATGCCACCCCGGTCGGGATGGCCAAATATCCTGGATCACCCTTACCGGTCGACCTGCTCCGCCCAAGCCATTGGGTGGCCGAGGTTGTCTATTTCCCGCTGGAAACCGAGCTGCTCAAGGCGGCCCGGGCGATTGGCTGCCGTACGGTCGATGGCGGCGGCATGGCTGTGTTTCAGGCGGCCAAGGCGTTTGAACTGTTCACCGGTGTCGCGCCCGACACCAAGCGAATGATGTCCCGCTTCATGTCAACCACAGACGAAGTCGTCGCAAAGCCGGTCGATGCGCACAGCCTTTAAACTGATTTTCAAAACCAATTTAGCGCTGAGACTTGAATTTCAGCGGCAAAGGGAGCGAGACAATGCAGTGGCTTAAAGGAACGAAGGGGTCTGTCGGCGGCGCGGTAATAGCCCTGTCCGCTTTTCTTGCGCTCAGTGCTCGGGCACAGATCGTAGAGCGCCCCATCGGCGGTGATCCGGTTGCGATCCAGAGCGGATCGGTCGCGGGAAAGACCCTGTCTTCGGGCGTGCGCGCCTATTTTGGCGTACCCTACGCCTCTCCGCCCGTGCGCGAAAACCGCTGGCGCGAGCCGCAGCCAGTTGCGCCGTGGAAAGGTGTCTGGAATGCCGATCGCAAGGGCCCGGAATGTATTCAGGTACTTCGCCCCCACAACATCAATCACTATTTCGGTGAAGAGCCGACCAGCGAAGACTGCCTCTATCTGAACCTTTGGGCCCCGCCCGCGTCGGCTGGGCAGAAGCTGCCTGTGATGGTTTGGATCTATGGCGGCGGTTTCACCATCGGTTCTAGCGGTATGGCCAACTATGACGGGGCGGCCATGGCGTCAAAGGGCGTGATCTTCGTCAACTTCAACTACCGGGTCGGGGCGCTGGGCTTTCTCGCCCATCCGGAGTTGACGGCGGAGTCGGGCCATAAAGCG
>CAISGS010000275.1 GCA_903884915.1 uncultured Caulobacteraceae bacterium
AAGGACCCCCGTTCCGCAGACTTGGGCTTGCCCCGCGTCCTAGTGCATGCCTTCTCCGTGTAGAGCGGCGTCGAGACCCTCGACTTCGCCCTCTTCGGAGACCCGCAGGCCAACCGTGTACTTACAGATCATCAGGATGATGAAGGTGGCGACGCCCGACCAAACGATGGTCACGCCGATACCCATGGCCTGCTTCATCACTGAGGCACCTTCGCCAAGGCTATTGATGGTAGCGTCCGCCAGCAGACCGGTGAGGAGCGCACCGATGATGCCGCCGATGCCATGCACCCCAAAGGCGTCGAGGCTGTCATCATAGTTGAAGATCTTCTTGAGCCAGACGGCGCTGACATAGCAGCCCGCACCGGCGATCAGGCCGATGATCAGGGCGCCTTGTGGGTTCACAAAGCCCGCAGCA
The DNA here is from genome assembly GCA_903884915.1 of uncultured Caulobacteraceae bacterium. Taxonomy (GTDB): domain Bacteria; phylum Pseudomonadota; class Alphaproteobacteria; order Caulobacterales; family Caulobacteraceae; genus CAISGS01. The sequence goes on from CAISGS010000275.1 coordinate 416, forward strand.
GGCGTGATGGCCACCAGACCGGCAACCGCACCCGAGGCCAGGCCAAGCATGCCGGGCTTCTTGCGCTCAACCCACTCCACGATCATCCAGGACAGGGCTGCCGCAGCCGCAGCGACTTGGGTGTTCAGCATGGCCGCCGAAGCAATACCGTCAGCCGCCCATTCCGAACCGGCGTTGAAGCCGAACCAGCCCACCCACAGAAGCGAGGCACCGATCATCGTATAGACGAGGTTGTGCGGTGCCATGTTCTCCGAACCGTAGCCCTTACGCTTGCCCAGAACCAGGGCGCAGACCAGACCAGCAATACCGGCATTGATGTGAACCACGGTGCCGCCCGCAAAGTCGAGCACGCCAGCCGCCGAGAGGAAGCCGCCGCCCCAGACCCAGTGACAGACCGGCGCATAGACGAAGATCGACCACAGGGTCGTGAAGACCAGCAGGGTCGAGAATTTCATACGCTCTGCGAAGGCACCGGCGATCAGGGCTGGGGTGATGATCGCAAAGGTCATCTGATAGACGACCCACAGCATCTCCGGCAGGCCCTTGGCCGCTGTATAGGCTGTGTCGACACGAACGCCGTTCAGGAAGAAGGCATCGAAGCTGCCGATATAGGGCTGCAGGGCTGACGATGGGTTGAAGCCGAAGGCCAAGCTATAGGTGCAGACCATCCAGACCACGGTCACCAAGGCGGTGATGGCGAAGGATTGGGCAACCGTGGCAATGACGTTCTTCTTACGCACCATGCCGCCGTAGAAAAGGGCAAGGCCCGGAATGGTCATCAGTAGAACAAGCGCGGTGGAGGTCAGGATCCAAGCTGCGCCGCCGCTATCAAGCGCCAACGGCGCCTGGTGAGCCAACAGGGCGGGGGCGGGTGCCGCTGCCTCTTCGGTAGCGGGAGCCGATGAGGCGGGCAGGGCCGCTTCGGTGCTGTCAGCGGGAGCCGAGGAGGCGGCCGGTGCTGTGTCTTGAGCGTGGGCGGACGGTGCGGCCAAAAGACCGCCTCCGACCAGAACGGCGGCTAGCATCAGGCCGCCAAGCCCTTTGCCGATTAGCCCTTTGAAAGAGGTGAGTGTCATCGTGGAGATCCCCAATATCTGGTCTTAAAGAGCCGATGAGCCGGTTTCGCCGGTACGGATGCGCACCGCTTCTTCGACGTTCAGTACGAAAATCTTTCCGTCGCCGATCTTACCGGTTCCGGCAGCGGCCTTGACGGCTTCGATCGCCCCGGCGACGGCACCATCGTCAACGACAGCTTCAAGCTTCACCTTCGGAACGAAGTTCACTTGATATTCCGCGCCGCGATAGATTTCGGTCTGTCCCTTCTGACGGCCATAGCCCTTCACTTCAGAGACAGTCAGGCCTTCGACGCCAGCTTTCACGAAGGCTTCACGCACCTCGTCGAGCTTGAAGGGCTTTATGATCGCAATGATCAGTTTCATCCGTTCGCTCCCGCGCGTTCGAGCCACCGCGCGCCCCTCGAAATTGGTCCTAACCGACAGGCCATCGGGGTCTCGCCGCGCCTGTTCGACAGTTTGACGCTAGACAAGCGAAGGGTGAGGTCCGAACCCCTCTGACATGTTCAGCGCCCTTTCCTGACGTTTGCTCGAAATTCAGGCGTAACGCAGACTATTTGATTAATAATTGACCATTGCTATGGCCGCGCCATTTCAGCCCTGTTGGTTAGGGCGGCAATTAGTCCGTACATTGAGGGCTGGAGAGGTTGGCGAAAGCTTGATGCAAGCGCCAACGCGCCCTATGGTCCGCCCACTTTTCTTTAAGGAATTTAGCGGTCCATGGTCGATGCCAATGCCCCCTCCGGTTCTGTCGGTACCAGCGCGCCTAGTGCCTCGCAGGGCCTGTCCTTTCAGAACCTGATCCTGACGCTGCATGACTATTGGAGCCGTCAGGGCTGTGTGATCCTTCAGCCCTATGACCTCGAGGTCGGGGCAGGGACCTTGCACCCGGCAACCGTCCTGCGGGCCTTGGGTCCAAAGTCGTGGAAGGCGGCCTATGTGCAGCCCTCGCGGCGTCCGGGCGATGGCCGCTATGGCGAGAACCCCAACCGTCTTCAGCACTATTACCAATATCAGGTGATCTTGAAGCCGAACCCCAAGGACATGCAGTCGCTCTATCTCGGCTCGCTGGCCGCCATTGGTCTCGATCCCACCTTGCACGATATGCGCTTTGTCGAAGATGACTGGGAAAACCCCACCGTCGGGGCCTGGGGCCTGGGCTGGGAGGTTTGGTGCGACGGGATGGAGGTCAGCCAGTACACCTATTTCCAACAGGTCGCGGGCATGGATGTCGATCCGGTCGCGGGCGAACTGACCTATGGCCTCGAGCGTCTGGCCATGTATGTGCAGGGCGTCGATAATGTCTATGATCTGCGCTTCAACGATGACGGCGCCTCCTATGGCGACGTGTTCCTCGAGAATGAACGCCAGTTCAGCGTCTTCAATTTCGAAGTCGCAGACGTTGAGACCCTCAAGCGCCAGTTTGAAGACATGGTCGCTCAGGTCAGCCGCATTCTTGAGCATCGCGGCCCGCAGGGTCAGAGACTGGCGCTGCCTGCCTATGACCATGTTCTAAAGGCCAGCCACCTGTTCAATCTTATGGATGCGCGCGGCGCGATCGCCGTTGCCGAACGTCAAAGCTACATCGGCCGCATCCGCGACCTGTGCAAAGCCACCGCCGCTGCGTGGGTGGAGTAGGTCCCATGCCCCAACTGCTTCTCGAACTGTTCTCCGAAGAGATTCCCGCCCGCATGCAGGCTCAGGCTGGCCGCGACCTGGAGCGCATGGCGCGCGAACGTCTGGCTGAGGCCGGGTTCCTGCCCGAAGCGGTCAAGTCCTTTGCCGGGCCGCGCCGTCTTACCCTGGTCATTGAGGGTCTGCTCGCCGCTCAGCCTGACCGGACCGAGGAACGCAAGGGGCCAAAGGTCGGTGCGCCGCAAGCCGCGCTCGACGGTTTCTTGCGCTCAACCGGTCTGACCCAAGACCAGCTGACCGAGCGTGACGGCGTCTATTTCGCCCTGAGCGCCAAGCCGGGTCGTCCGACGCCCGAAGTGATCGCCGAGATGGTGCCCGCCATCATCCGCGCCTTCCCTTGGCCCAAATCGATGAAGTGGGGCACCGGTTCCCTGCGCTGGGTCCGGCCTTTGCAACGCATCCTCTGCGTCTTTGACGGCGAGGTCGTTCCCTTTGAGATCGAGGGGATTGAGAGCGGCGACATGACCGAGGGCCACCGGTTCATGGGCTCACGCGCCCCGTTCCGCGCCCGTCATTTTGAGGCCTATGCCGCAGGGCTTGAGGCCAATTTCGTGGTGCTCGATCCCGAAGAACGCAAGGCCCGCATCCTTGAGGGCGCGCGCACCCTCTGTTTTGCCCGCAGTGTGGAACTGGTCGATGATCAGGGCCTACTGGATGAGGTCGCGGGCCTGGCCGAATGGCCCACCCCGATCTTGGGCGATATGGACCCGGCCTTTTTGGACCTGCCGCCCGAGGTGATCCGTACCTCCATGCGCACGCACCAGAAGTACTTTGCCGTGCGTGATCCCAAGACCGGCGGCCTCGCGCCCAACTTCCTTGTTGTGTCCAATATTGAGGCCCGCGATGGGGGCCATCTGGTCTCGATCGGCAATGCGCGGGTCCTGTCGGCGCGTCTGAACGATGCGCGGTTCTTCTGGGATGAGGATCGCAAGACGCCGCTGCAAACGCGCCTTGAAAAGCTGAAGAGCGTGACCTTCCACGCCAAGCTGGGCACGCTCTATCAGCGCGCCGAGCGGATTTCGGCGCTGGCTGGACAGATCGCCGAGTTGATCGGTGCGGATCAGGCTCAGGCTGAGCGGGCAGGGCTGCTGGCC
>CAISGS010000276.1 GCA_903884915.1 uncultured Caulobacteraceae bacterium
AAGGGACGCGGCCCCGTGGCCACGGTTCTGGTCAAGCGCGGCTCGCTCAAGCGCGGCGATATTGTCGTGGCCGGTGCCGCTTGGGGCCGCGTGCGCGCCCTGATCAACGAACGTGACGAGCAGGTCTTGGTGGCAGAGCCCTCCGTGCCTGTCGAAATTCTCGGCCTTGATATGCCTCCGAGCCCCGGCGAAGCCTTCGCTGTGGTGGAAAATGAGGCTCGCGCCCGTGAACTGACCGAATATCGTGACCGCAAGCGCCGCGATAAGATGCTGACCCCCACCGCTGCCGGTGCGACCTTGGCCGATATGATGGCCAAGCTGCAGGACAAGAAGCTCAAAGAGCTTGCCCTGATCGTGAAGGCGGACGTGCAAGGTTCTGCCGAAGCCATCATCGGGTCGCTGGAGAAGATCTCCACTGACGAGGTGCGGGCGCGGATCATCCACTCCGGCGTTGGGGCCATCAACGAGAGCGATGTGCTGCTGGCCAAGGGCTCTGGCTCACCGATCCTTGGCTTCAATGTCCGCGCCTCTAAGCAGGCTCGTGATTTGGCTGAGCGCGAAGGCGTCGAGATCCGTTATTACGCGATCATCTACGACCTGCTCGACGACATCAAAAACGTGCTCTCAGGTATGTTGTCGCCGATCCAACGCGAAACCTTCCTCGGCAATGCCGATGTTCTGCAGGCCTTCGATATCTCCAAGGTCGGCAAGATCGCCGGTTGCCGCGTCTCCGAAGGCGTGGTCCGCAAGGGTGCCAAGGTCCGGATCATCCGCAACGATGTGGTGGTTCTGGAACTGGGGACCTTGCAGACGCTCAAGCGCTTCAAGGACGAGGTCAACGAGGTCAATGCCGGTCAAGAGTGCGGCATGGCCTTTGCGGGCTTCCAAGATATCAAGGCCGGTGACGTCATCGAGTGCTTCACGGTCGAGACCATCAAGCGTTCGCTCTAGTCGTCGCTATGGATAGATAGATTTCAGGCCACTGGACCCGATGGGGTGCGGTGGCCTGATCTTTTTGCAAACCCATCGATGGCCGAACGCCTTGGCCATAATTGTGCCGAAACGACAAGGTTCACTGATCCTAACGGAGGCCCACCATGACCCTTTCTCACTGGACCTTGAGCCTCTTCGCCGCGGCCCTGCTGAGCGGCTGCACCACGACGAGCCGTTATGATGCGGCAGGGGATGTTCATGCCCTGTTGGTCGCCGTTCGAAACCATGACCGGGCCGGGTTTGATACCCACATCGACCGACCTGCCCTTAAGGTCCAGCTGCGTAGCCGACTGGTGGCCGAGGCCGCCAAGGCCCATGGCACAGACAGTCTAGCCGTCCTCGGCGCGATCTTAGCGCGGCCGCTCGTCGATCTGGCGGTTGACCAGCTCGTGCAACCCGACGTCTTTGCAGCGGTGGCTGAGACCATGGGCTATTCGGCCACCAAGCCCGTGCCTGATCGTTTGGCCATTGCCAGCCTCCTTCGTCCCATCGACGAGACAACCGTCTGCGCGCCCCGCAAGAAGGACG
>CAISGS010000277.1 GCA_903884915.1 uncultured Caulobacteraceae bacterium
AGGTGGCATTAGGTCGGTCTCGACCAGCCTAGGAGATTGAGAACCTGCTGTTGTTTGATTAGAGCCTGTGGGCCTTTTCACGTCTATTCGGCGGGAAGTCGATGTCGTGCTGGGCGCCGCCGCTGTCCCCGGCTGATCAGGGCGATGCATTTTGTTGATATAAGTCCTCGCCCGTGAAATTGGTTAGATAGCGAATAAATATCGGCGGTGGCTTGAATAGGGCGCCGCGACGCCGCAGAGTGTGGGCATAGACTCTCTGATCTGGATTTAGGGAAATTCGATGCTCACCGAAGACGAGTTGCTGGCGCAGGTTGAGGCGCAGTTCCTAGGCTTTCCGTCGCCAACCGCGCCGCGCATTCAAGCCGGAGGCCATCCGTGCCAGGGCATCTACTGGACGCCAAAGGGGAAGAGACCCAAGGTCGCCTTCATCGCAACCCACTATAATGTCGATTTTTCAGAGCACTATATCGCGCCCTTTCTAGCCAATCAGGGCTTCGGATTTCTGGGTTGGAATACGCGATATCGCGGCTTTGAGGATCAGTTCCTGCTCGAACATGCTGTGATCGATATTGGCGTCGGCGTGAAGTGGCTCAAGGAACAGGCGGGCGTTGAGACCGTCGTCATCCTTGGCAATTCGGGCGGCGGGTCACTGATGGGCGCCTACCAGGCTGAAGCCATTGCGCCGACCTTGGGCGACCTGCTCAACAGCGCGGGCAAGGCCGCCTTGGCTGATTTGCCTCAAGCCGATCTCTATGTGTCGCTCAACGCCCATCAAGGGCGACCAGAGGTGCTGACCGACTGGATGGATGGCTCTGTGATCGATGAGAACGACCCGGTCGCGACTGACCCCTCACTTGATCCGTTCAGTCCTGAGAACAAACCGCCTTACAGCCCTGACTTCATTGCGCGCTACAAGGCCGCACAGATCGCCCGCAATCAAAAGATCACCGACTGGGCCAAGGTCGAGCTTAAGCGGCTCAATGATGCGGGTATCCCGGATCGAATCTTCCCGCTCTTTCGCATCTGGGGTGATTTGCGGATGATGGACCCGACCATCGATCCGTCTGATCGTCTTCCCCAATCCTGCTATCGCGGCCATCCGGCCATCGCCAATCGCTCTCCGAGTATTGGGCGGGCCAATACGCTCAAGACTTGGCTGTCTATGTGGAGCCTTGAAACTTCACGCTGCCGTGGGGGCGAGCAGTTGGCCAAGTTCCGGTTGCCTGCGTTGGTCGTGCAAGGCTTAGCCGATACAGGCGTCTTCCCCTCCGATGCGCACAAGATCTATAACAGCATCGGCTCCACCGATAAGACCTTGGCCATGATCCCCGGAGCGCACTATTTTGAGGACTCGTTGGCCAATCGTCACGCGGCCGCCGATCTGATCTGTGAGTGGGTGAGGGCGCGGTCCTGATCTGTTTCGAGCGTCTTTAGGGCCCACTAAGATGGATGATACAGCCCACCTATGCGAGGCCTTGGTCGAGCTTGGCTTGATCGCAGCAGGCGAGCAGCCTCGGTTCAGCTTCATGACCGGCGGCGTGTCCTGTGATGTGGCTAAGGTCGAGACGGCTGATGGCCGGGTCCTTGTGATTAAGAAGGCTCTGCCTCAGTTGCGGGTCCCGACCGAGTGGCTCGCATCGGCTGATCGCTCAGCCTTCGAAGTCCAATGGCTGAAACTCGTTCGTGCCCGCGTTAGCGCCGATCTGGTGCCCGAGGTGATCGCGGAGCTTCCCGAGCGCCATATCTTCGTCATGGCCTATCTGCCCCTCGAAACCCATCCGGTCTGGAAGGCTGAATTGCTGGAGGGCAGGGTTGATCCGGACTTTGCCGGTGCGCTGGGTCAATCCCTCGTTCAAATTCACGCGGCGACGGCGAACGATCCCGCCCTTGCTCAGCAATTTGCCACCGATGATCTCTTTATGGCGCTTCGGATCGACCCGTTCCTGCTCCATGTGGCCAGACATCAAGCCGATGTGGCCCCAGTGCTTCGAGCCTTAGCCTTGGACCTGCAGTCGCGCAAAACCGCGTTGGTCCATGGGGATGTAAGCCCCAAGAACATCCTTATCGGCCCAAAAGGACCGGTGATCCTTGATGCCGAATGTGCGGTCTATGGAGACCCGGCCTTTGACCTCGCCTTTTGCCTTACCCATTTGCTTATAAAATCAGTTTTTATAAGGGATAAGGTTGCATTATTGATAGATTGTGTAAGGTCTTTGGGCGATACCTATCTCGCAGGGATAGGGTGGGAAGACCCTCAGGCCCTGTCGGCGCGAACCGCAAAACTGGTCGCGGCCCTGTTGCTGGCAAGGTTAGATGGCAAGTCGACAGCGCCCTATCTGACAGACGAGGGCGACAAGGCCTTGATCCGCCAGCAAGCCAAGGCTGTCTTGCAGGAACCGGCGCTGGACCTTGCCCAATTGATCAACCGTTGGACCTTCGAGGGGCAGGCGTGATGCGCGATCAGATTTCCAAGGTCATCGCGCGGCAGGTCTGGGACTCACGAGGTCGCCCGACGCTCGAGGCCGAGGTCACGCTGGTCAGCGGTGCCACGGGGCGGGCCATTGCTCCGGCGGGAGCCTCTCGAGGCGCGCATGAAGCGGTTGATCTGCGCGATGGCGGCGCCGCCTTCGGGGGATTTGGCGTTGCGCGCGCCCTTGCCGGGGTCGAAGCAGAGATAGCACCGGCCTTGATTGGCCGCGACGCCACCGATCAGGCTGCGATCGATGCGGTGCTCATCGACCTTGACGGGACCCCAAACAAGAGCCGGTTGGGAGCTAATGCTCTGGTGGCCGTGTCGATGGCCAATCTGCACGCGGCTGCCGCCTCTGCTCAAGTGCCTCTTTGGCAATGGTTGGCGCAAGGTAGGCCCGTGCGAATTCCCTTGCCTGAAATTCAAATCTTCGGCGGCGGGGCCCACGCCGGACGCCGCACAGATGTTCAGGACTTCATGGTCATGGCGCCCAAGGCCGGGTCTTTCCGTCGCGCGCTAGAAATCACCGCCGATATCTATCGCGCCGCTGGCCAACTTATGGAGGCGAGGGGGCCGATCACGGGCGTCGCCGATGAGGGCGGATGGTGGCCGAACTTCACCTCGAACGAGGATGCCCTCGATGTCCTGACCCAAGCCATTGAACGGGCCGGATACCGGGCCGGGGAAGAGGTCTTCATCTCGCTCGACATCGCCGCCAACGAGTTTTGCGTTGATGGTGGTTACAGCATGGCCCTAGACCAAAGGGTTCTAAGCGCCGATGAGATGGTCGAGCGCATGGTCGCTTGGGCGGGCCGCTATCCGATTGTCTCCATCGAAGATCCCGCCGGGCAGGACGAGTTCGCTACCTTGGCCAAGATCAATGCCCAGATTGGCCATCGGGTTCAGATCATCGGCGACGATGTTCTGGTCACCAATGCCGAACGGGTCGCCCGCGCGTCGGATGCTGCGGCCTGTAATGCGGTGCTGATTAAGGTCAATCAGGCCGGTACCGTCACAGAGGCCAAGGCCGCGCTGGACGCAGGTAAGGCCAGAGGCTGGGGCACCATTGTCTCCGCGCGGTCGGGCGAGACCGAAGATGTCACAATCTCCCACCTTTCGGTGGGCTGGGACGCAGGTCAGTTGAAGGTCGGGTCCTTCACACGGTCTGAACGGATGGCCAAGTGGAACGAGGTCCTGCGCATCGAGGAGCGCCTTGGCTCAAACGCGGCCTATGCGGGATGTGACGCCTTCTTTGCGCCCGTAGCGGCCAATCTGACCAAGGGATGAGCATGAAGACCGTTTTACAATATCGGGCCAGCCCAGGCTTTTGCGATCAGATCAAGACCGCCTTTGCCCAAATGGACCCGGTGACCGTCGTCGATGAGTTCGACGAACCGCGCTTTTCCGAGGCCATGCTGACCGCCGAGGTCCTTCTCCATGTCCTCAAGCCCGTGACCGCTGAGGTGATCGCTAATGCGCCCCATCTCAAGCTGATCCAAAAGCTTGGTGTCGGCACCAACACCATCGACCTTGTCGCTGCCAAGGCGAGGGGCATCACTGTCTGCAATATGCCGGGCACCAACAGCCAAGCCGTGGCCGAGATGGCCCTGACTCTGATGCTAACTTGCCTGCGCCGCACGATCTATCTCGACAGCCTGACGCGCGCTGGCAACGGCTGGAACCCCGACCTTGAGGCGCTGGACAGTGTTGGCGAGGTCTGCGGGCGAACGGTGGGTCTGGTCGGCTTTGGACAGTCGGCACAGCGCCTAGCGCCGGTGCTCACCGCCCTTGGGGCTAAGGTGATCTATACGGCAAGGTCCGCGCGGCCTGATGCGCCCTATGGGCTCCGCGACTTGGAGACCTTGCTAGAAGAGGCCGATATTGTCTCGCTCCATCTGCCCTTGACCGACGAAACCCGCAACCTGATCGACGCCAAGGCCTTGGGCCTGATGAAGCCGGGCGGCATCGTGATCAATACCTCGCGGGGAGAGATCATTGATGAGGCGGCCTTGGAGGCAGCCCTAGGGTCCGGCCATCTGCGCGGGGCAGGGTTGGATGTGTTCGCTCAGGAACCGGCAGGCGCTGGCAACCCGCTCTTCGCCCTCGACACGGTTGTCGTGGCCCCCCATCAGGCTTGGCTCACCCCAGAGACCCTGTCGCGGAGCCTTGCCGTGGCAAAGGAAAACTGTCGACGGCTCGCCGCCGGTGAGGCCCTTCTGCATCGGGTGGTCTGAGATGTCGGTTTTTGCTAAAACGCCCATCGTCTTTGCGTGCGGCCAGCTTCTGGACGAACGGTGTTGGGAACCCCAGCGCGCGGCCTTGGCTGACCAGCGCAGTCTGTTTGTCTCCGATCACCGCAGTGATGACACGATCGCTGGCATGGCCCAGCGGCTGTTGGCCAGCGCGCCAGATCAGTTCCTGTTGGTGGGACATGCGATGGGCGGATTCATCGCGCTGGAGGTCATGCGGCAGGCGCCCGAGCGGGTCAAAGCCCTTGCCCTCTTGGCCACCTTGGCCAATGCCGATGGTCCCGCCCAGACCGAGCGGCGCTTGGGCTATATCAGGCTGGTAGAGGAGGGGCGTTTTGAGCAGGTCGCCGAAGAGCGCATTCCCATGCTGCTCGCCCCCGCGCGTCGCAGTGACCCGGTCCTAACCGGTCAGATCCGCGCCATGGCGCAGGACACAGGGGCGGAAATCTTTTTGCGCCAACAGCGGGCCATCATGAGCCGGATCGAAAGCCGCCCATCGCTTGACGCCATTACTGTACCGACCCTGATCCTCTGGGGGGACGAGGACGGCATCACCACCATGGCTCAGCAGCAGGATATGCTGGGCGGTATTTCAGGCGCGCGACTGGAGGTCCTGAAGGGCTGCGGACATCTCTTGACGCTGGAGGCGTCGAATGAGGTCAATGGCCTCCTATCCGCATGGATGGACGGGCTTTAGACGGGCTATGGGTTGGGCAGCCAATTGATAATTGTCCGACCGCGCTCTTTTTAAAAGGCGCGCCAGCTTTAGCCATAGACACCAAGAACGTCTAAATCTAATGCCGTCCAAATTCGGTAAGCTAGCGTGACAGACCATGCCAATTCGAGCGATCCCATGACAGTGCCGGTTGATGGACAGTTCCCGCCCGAGGTGCAGGCCTTGCCCCCCGAAATCTCGGTCTATGCACAGCCAGAAAACAGCATTGGCTATCAGCTTCGAATGGCCTTTCGCGGCTTTTCAACCAAGTTGGAGCGAAAGACCTCGGCCCATGGGGTATCGAGCGGGCAGTGGCGCTTTCTAAGGCAGCTGTGGATTGAGGATGGCCCGACCCAGCGCGAGCTGAGTGTTCGGGTTGGTATGCGCGAACCGACCACGGTTGTTGCGGTCAATAGTCTGGTCAAGAGTGGGCTGGCGGTGCGCGTGCCGAGCCTGGAGGACCGGCGTAAGGTCCATATTCGTCTGACCCCGCTCGGTCGCTCGCTGCAGGCGACGCTTTTGCCCATGGTTGCGGACGTCAATGATCGCGCAACCAAGGGCCTCACCAAGGCCGAGATCGCGACCCTCATAAGGCTTCTGCGTCACATTAACACCAATATGGCTCAAGAGATGGACCAGGTTGGTGGCGATACCGCTCCCTGAGCCTCAAGTTTGAGGTTCCGGGCAAGGGCCTTGGCCTAGTGGTGATCGGTGACGAGGCCGACGACCTTGACGCCTTCTGCATTCATTGGGTCATGCTCGACGTCAGCGGGGGTGAAATCCCTGGTCCAGCACGCAAACTCTAAGCACGCGCCGTCTGGATCGGAGAAATAGAGGGATCGGACATAGACGCCTTCATGCATCTCCGCGCTCACTTGGGATGGAGAATTGTCGTGGTTTAGGATCTGCGAAACATTGATCCCCTTATCAATCAGGCGTTGGTGATAGTCCTCGAACTTCTCGGCGGGCACATTGAACGCAATATGGTTCATCGAGCCATGCGCCGACATGAAGTTGCCTTGGGTCGGAATGGCCTCTGGGCTTGAAATGCCGGGAACCGCTTCAGGCGCATTCTTGAACCAAAAGAAGGCAAGGGAGTCGCCATTGCCAATATCAAAGAAGAAATGCTGACCGACGCCGCCGGGTAGGTCCAACGTCTTGAGCAGCGGCATCCCAAGCACATCGCGATAGAAGGTCACTGTGCGGGCCATATCCTTGCTGACCAAGGCGAGGTGGTTGACGCCGCGAAATTCAAATTGACTATTTTTCGGACTGGTCATGGGTGTCTCCCTAATTTTTAAGGTTCGATGTTAGATCGATTAGTCGCGCCGTGCAGGTCGAACGATGAGCGATAGGGGCCACGTCGTTGGTTGTTCGGCGCGAGGACAAGCCCAAACCTGCGCCCTATTTGACCAGCGACGCGCGAACGGCTCGGGCCATTTCCTCTTGCGCGATCCAGTCCAGATCCTTGTCCGCCGAAGCCCAAGCCGAATTGACGGCAATGACCAGCTTGTCCTGCGGGAAGACATAGATCTGCTGACCAAAGATGCCTTCTGCCGCATAGCCGCCGGGGATGATCCACATGAAAAAGCCGTAGCCCCGCTCCTTGCCAAAATCATTCTGGTAGGAGGTGGCCAGTTCGACCCATCTCTCAGGGACCATCGGCTTGCCTTGGGCGACGCCGTCTTCGAGCAGAAACTGGCCCAGCCTTGCATAGTCGCGAAGGGTCATGGACAGGCAGCAGCCGCCGCGCTCATGACCGCCTTGATCGGTCATCCAGACCGCATCCTGCTCCATGCCGTAGGGCTGCCAAATCTTCTCAGACATATAGGTCGAGAGTGGCTTACCCACGGCGGTCGAGACCAATAGACCGGTCAGGTCTGTCTCGCCGGTATTGTAGACAAACTTGGTGCCGGGCGGGTGAGCACGAGGCAGTTTGCGCATATAGGAAATGATCGGATTAACGCCCGGTTCATCGACCTGAAGCCCGACGCGGGCCACGTCCGAATTGGGGTCCTGATAGTCCTCATTCCATTTGACGCCAGAGGTCATGGTGATCAGTTGGCGAACCGAGACATCATCATAGGCGCTGCCCTTGAGCTCGGTCAGATAGGTGCTGACCTTGTCGTTCAGGCTCGTGATCTTGCCATCGGCGATTGCTGCACCGACGAGGATTGAGGTCACCGACTTGGCGACGGAAAAAGAGGTCCAGCGTTCCTGCGGCGTTCGGCCTAGGCCATAGCGTTCCAAGACGATCTTGCCGTCCTGGAGAACCAGAAGGCCCGACGTGTTCATCGTCTTCATATAGTTGGCGATGGTTTGCGGCTTGCCTTGCCAGGTCCAGGTCGGGTTGATCTCCTGCGCCGCCTTGGGCAAATCACGCACGCTGGCGCCGCGCGCGACAACCTTAACCGGGAAGGCATCTTCCATGTGGCGGTAGCCCCAAGCCTGCTGCTTTGGCGTCCAAGATAGGACCGAGTTGGTCAGGGTCGGCGGGTCGGCAGCAAAGGCTGCTGTGCCAAGGCTTAGGGATAGGACGGCAATTCCAGTCAGAAGTCGCATCACGCTCTCTCCTTTGGATTGGGTTGGTCTGGGTCGGGATGACCTAGATCAGGGCCTCTATTTCATCGGGCCGCAGGCCAGCGGCTTCTAAAATCTCACGGGTATGTTCACCCAGCTTGGGCGCAGCCCGGCCAACGGGAGGCGCGCCTTCTGGGAAGCGGGCCGGGGAGGCGGGGGCACGGAAGGTGCCGCCCCAGCCGTCCTCGACCTCTATGAAACAGCCCGCCGCCTCGGCCATGTCGGAGTTGGCGAGATCGGCCAAGGTGCTCATCGGTGCCCAGGCCAGATCGACCTCATCCAGCCGCGCTCCAGCCTGCTCTAAGGTCAGTTTGGCAAAGCCGGCATCGCACAGGGCACGGACCTCTCGCGTGGTGTCTAGGTCGATGATCGGTGGCTCAAATCGCGCCTGACCGATCATTTCGCGATAGCCGAGCGCGGTCATCATCTTGTCAAAACAGTTGGGCGCACGCGGAACGATACAGAGCCAGCGGTCGTCGGCGGTGCGGAAATAGCCCGCTATGCCATTGGGCCGATCATTACGCGGCTGAGCCGTCACCACCTCGCCATAGCGCAGATGCAGGGCCAGATCCCAACTGATGGCATAGGCGCCCGCTCGGATCAGGCTGGTCTCTACCAGGCGACCCCGACCGGTCGATGTGCGCTCATGCAGGGCGGCGAGCACGGCTGAGGCGGTGGCCAGTGCCGTCACATGGTCGCCAAAGCCGGGACGCGAGGTGAAAGGCTCTTGATCAGGCGGGATGGTGGCGTGGGCCACGCCGCTGCGGGTCCAAAAAGCGGTCATGTCAAAGGCGGGCACATTCGCCTCTGGGCCGACCAGCCCATAGCCGGTAACCGCGGCATAGATCAGCCGGGGCATCTCAGCCTTGAGGCTGTCATAGTCCAGGTCAAGGCGCTTGAGCGATCCGGGGCGGGTATTGGTGATGAAGATGTCGGCTTGGCTCAGCAGGATCTTGAGGGCCCGCTTGCCTTCAGGCGTGGTGATGTTGAGGACGACGCCCTTCTTGCCCCGGTTCTCATTGGTGAAGACGGGATTGCCCGGGCTTTCGGCGGTGTCGGGTTGAAAGGTGCGGGTCGCATCACCGGTCGGGCTCTCGACCTTGATCACCTCAGCGCCCCAATCGGCCATGACGGCGGCGCAACTAGGCCCTGCGACCCAGGTAGCCATTTCAACGACCTTTAGACC
>CAISGS010000278.1 GCA_903884915.1 uncultured Caulobacteraceae bacterium
AACCTCTATCACATGCAGTGGAAGTTCCGCGACGAGCAACGTCCGCGCTTTGGCGTCATGCGGGGCCGGGAGTTCCTGATGAAGGACGCCTATTCGTTCGACGTCGACGAGGCCGCGGCCAAGCGGTCTTATAACCGCATGTTTGTGGCCTATCTGAACCTCTATGCCCGCATGGGCCTCAAGGTCGTGCCGATGCGCGCTGACACAGGTCCTATCGGCGGTGATTTGAGCCACGAGTTCATCGTGTTGGCTGATACGGGCGAGAGCGAAGTCTTCTGTCACCGTGATCTGGTCGAGATGGGCCCTCCTGGCACCGATCAGGACTGGGACAGCGACCTGCAGCATCTGGTTGATCAGCGCACCTCGCTCTATGCCGCGACCGAGGAGATGCATGAGGCCGCCCGCTTTGAGGCCGAAGTGCCAGAAGAGATGCGCCTGTCCGCACGCGGCATCGAGGTCGGCCATATCTTCTATTTTGGTGAGAAATATTCCGTGCCCATGAAGGCCGTCGTCGCGGGCCCCGACGGGGTCGAGCGTCCGGTCCATATGGGCAGCTATGGCGTCGGTGTCTCTCGCCTGCTGGGCGCGATCATCGAGGCCAGCCACGACGATAATGGCATCATCTGGCCAGAATCGGTCGCGCCGTTCGGCGTGGCGGTGATCAATCTGCGTCCGGGTGACGAGGCCGTCGATGCCGCCTGCCAGCAGGCCTATGACCATTTGACCGCAGCGGGCAAGGAGCCCTTGCTGGACGATACGTCCGAGCGCGTCGGAGCAAAGTTTGCGACCATGGATCTGATCGGCGTGCCTTGGCAGTTGATCATCGGTCCCAAGGGGCTGGCATCGGGCGAGGTCGAGATCAAGAACCGCGCGACCGGTGAGCGGCAATCCCTGCCGCTGGACGCAGCCCTGAACCTCCTGAGCGCAAAGGCTGGTTCATAGGGATGGGGCAAGGCGAAGGCCTCTCAAACCGTTCGGCTAGGCCGTTCTCGCTGTGGGAACGCCAGCTTGCGGGCCGCTATCTGCGCACCAAGCGTCAGAATGGCGGCGTGGCCCTGATCTCTGGCATTTCCTTCGTTGGGATCACGCTGGCGGTGGCGGTTCTGATCATCGTCATGTCGGTGATGAACGGATTTCGTACCGAGCTTTTGTCCCGCATCCTTGGCTTTAACGGCCATCTCTATGTCGGCGGCGAGTTACTGACCCGGCCAGATCGCGATGAGGCCATCGCCCGTATCCGCGCCATCCCCGGGGTGGCGCAAGTTATTCCGATGGTCGAGGCCCAGGTCATGGTCGTCGGCCAAGGCCAGATCTCCGGCGCGGTCGTGCGCGGCGTAACCCCGCAAGACCTCAAATCGATCAAGATCATTACCGGCAATATTAAGGGTGGTTCGACCAAGGGCTTTGGTCAGGGTGACTATGGCGGTGATGAGATTTTGATTGGCGACCGACTGGCGGCCAATATGGGCGTGGGGCCGGGTGATCCCATTACCCTGATCTCGCCCACCGGCGGTGCCACAGCCTTTGGAGGGACGCCAAGACGCAAGACCTATACGGTCGGGGCGGTATTCAGCATTGGCATGAGCGAATATGATCAGGCCTTCCTTTACATGCCTCTGTCCCAATCGCAGCTGTTCTTTGGCCGCGACACCGGCGTCGACGTCATCGAGGTCAAGCTGGCCGATGTTGATCAGTTGCCCGACATCAAGCCACAGGTTGCGCGTGCGGCCGGGACCTTCGCCCTCGTCACCGACTGGCGCGACCGTAACCAGAGCTTTTTCAATGCCCTTCAGGTCGAGCGCAATGTCATGCGGCTGATCCTGATGCTGATCGTCGCCATCGCGGCCATGAACATCATTTCCGGGCTGGTCATGTTGGTGAAGAACAAGGGCCGCGACATTGCCATCCTGCGGACCATGGGGGCCGGGCAGGGGGCGATCTTGCGGATCTTCTTCATGGCCGGAGCCAGCATTGGCGCGGCAGGCACGCTTGCCGGGCTCGTGGTCGGGGTGCTGTTTTGCACCTTCATTGCCGAGATCCAGCAGTTTGTGGAGTGGGTGACCGGCGCGACCGTGTTCAGCGCCGACGTCTATTTCCTCGCCCATATTCCAGCCAAGATCGATTGGGCCGAGGTCTTGACCGTGACCTTCTGGGCTCTGTTGATGTCGGTTTTGGCGACCTTGCCACCGGCTTGGCGGGCCTCGCGGCTCGATCCGGTTGAGGGGCTGCGCTATGAGTGATGCCACCCCTGTCCTTAGCCTTCGCGGCATTGCGCGCACCTATCGCTCGGGCGACCGACAGCTCGAGGTGCTCAAATCCATCGATCTGGACCTCTATCCGGGCGAGCTGGTTGGCCTGATCGGGCCGTCGGGTTCAGGCAAGTCCTCGCTGCTTCACGCGGCGGGCCTGTTGGAGCGCCCCACGGCGGGGCAGGTGCTGATCG
>CAISGS010000279.1 GCA_903884915.1 uncultured Caulobacteraceae bacterium
GCGTTGATCTAGAGCGTATCGTCTCCATCGAGCCAGAGTTCCTCAACCCTGCCCATGGCGAGGATGGCCACGTCCACGACGAACATTGTGACCATGATCATGGGCACGATCATGGCCCTCACCATCATGGCCACGATCACGGGCATGATCATGCCAAGGCGTCAGACATTCATGATGACGATATTCGCGGCATCAGCCTGCGTCTCGACCGCCCAGTCGATGGGGGCAAGATCACGACCTGGCTCAACGACCTGCTCGCAGCGCAAGGCCCCGATATCCTGCGGGCCAAGGGCATTATCGATGTGGCGGGTGATGAGCGGCGTCTGGTCTTCCAGGCCGTGCACATGATCCTAGAGGGCGACTTCCAGCGCCCTTGGAATGCCACCGATCAGCGCCATAGCCGTCTGGTCTTTATTGGCCGCGATCTTGACGAGGCCAAGCTGCGGGCAGGTTTTGAGGCCTGCGCGGCCTAGGCTCAAGGATAGGCCCCTCCACAGGCAGCCAAGGGTGCCTATGGAGGGATAGGCCCTAGTCTTCGGTGTCGTCCGACAGGGGCCGGTCATAGGCGGCCATGGTCGCCATGTTCAAAATGCCAGACACCGACGATGACAGCGGGCAGATCTGCACCGGGCGCGACATGCCCAGCAAGATCGGACCCAGAACCGTCGCGCCGCCTAGAGCCTGCACCAGCTTGGTGGAGATTGAGGCGGAGTGGATGGCCGGCATGATCAGGACATTGGCGTCACCGGTCAGGCGGCTGAAGGGATAGTTGGCGCGGGCCGTGGCATCGAGGGCCAGTTCCGGGCTCATCTCGCCTTCATATTCAAAGTCGATCCCGTCCATCTCGTCGAGCGTGGCCACGGCTTCACGCACCTTTTCGGAGCGCAGACCCAGAGGCGTGCCAAAGCTCGAATAGGACATGAAGGCCAGACGCGGCTTGAAGCCGAGAAGACGCACGGCGCGCGCGGCCTCAATGGCGATCTCAACCAGCTCGTCGGCTTCTGGCATTTCGGTGACATTGGTATCAGCAATGAACAGGGTCCGGCCCTTGGTCAGGACGATGGACATGCCCATGACGCGGCCAGCGGGGGCCGGGTCGATGGCGCGCAGGACCTCTTCGAGCACCTGATCGTACGAGCGGGTAACGCCCGTGACCATGCCGTCCGCGTCGCCCATCGCCACCATACAGGCGGCAAAGGAGTTGCGATCCTGATTGATCAGGCGCTGGACGTCGCGCTGCAGGTAACCCTCACGCTGCAGGCGGTTATAGAGATAGTCGACATAGTCCGAATTGCGGTCGGACATGCGGGCATTGACCACTTCCAGCGGGTTCTCTTCGGGATCGATCCCCGCCAGACGCATGTTCTGATGCACCAGCTCTTCACGGCCGACCAAGATGGCATGGCCAAGGCCTTGGCTTTGGAAGGCATAGGCGGCGCGGATGACCGAGGGCTCTTCGCCCTCGGCAAAGACGATGCGCTTCTTGGGCGCGCTTTGCACAGCGCCCGAGATCTTTTGTTGGAAGGCCGCCGTTGGATCGAGGCGCTGGGCCAGCGAGGCGCGGTAGGCGTCCATATCTTCGATGGGCTTGCGCGCCACGCCCGTATCCATAGCCGCTTGGGCCACGAAGGGGGGGACATAGCTCATCAGGCGCGGGTCGAAGGGTGAGGGGATTATATATTGCGGGCCGAACTTGAGCTGACGGCCATGATAGGCGGCGGCCACCTCATCGGGCACATCTTCACGGGCCAGCTGAGCCAAGGCATTGGCGCAGGCGATCTTCATCTCGTGATTGACCCGGCGGGCCCGCACATCCAGCGCGCCGCGGAAGATGTAGGGGAAGCCGAGAACATTATTGACCTGATTGGGATAGTCCGACCGGCCCGTGGCGACGATGGCGTCGGGACGCACGGCATGGACCTCTTCGGGCGTGATTTCCGGATCCGGATTGGCCATGGCGAAGATCAGGGGATTGGGAGCCATCGACTTGACCATCTCTTGGGTCAGGGCGCCCTTGGCCGACAGACCGATAAAGACATCCGCACCAACCATGGCGTCGGCCAAGGTCCGGCAGCTGGTCTCGACCGCATGGGCCGACTTATACTGGTTCATGCTCTCGGTCCGGCCGCGATAGATGACGCCGGTGGTGTCAACAGCGATGCAGTTTTCTGCGCGCACGCCCATGGCCTTCATCAGGTCGAGCGAGGCAATGCCCGCCGCGCCAACGCCGCAGAGGACGAGCTTCACATCTTCTAGGCGACGACCTTGAATGTGGCAGGCATTGATCAGGCCAGCGGCCGAGATGATCGCCGTGCCATGCTGGTCATCATGGAACACCGGAATATCGAGCAGTTCCTGAAGTTCGCTCTCGATGCGGAAACATTCGGGGCTCTTAATATCTTCCAGATTGATGCCGCCAAAGGTGACGCCGATATTTTTGATGACGGTGATGATCTCGTCGGGGTCCTTGGAGGAGACCTCGATATCGATGGAATCGACGTCGGCAAAGCGCTTGAACAGGACCGACTTGCCCTCCATCACCGGCTTGGAGGCCAGAGCCCCAAGGTCGCCAAGGCCCAAAATCGCCGTGCCGTTGGAAATGACCGCCACCAGATTGCCCTTGGACGTATAGTCATAGGCCAGATCAGGATTTTCCGCGATGGCACGCACTGGCACCGCAACCCCGGGCGAATAGGCCAGCGACAGGTCGCGCTGAGTATCCATGGGCTTGGTCGGGATGATGGCGATCTTGCCGGGCGTTGGGTACTTGTGGAACGCCAAGGCTTCTTCGTCAGTGAAAGTACGCTTTTCGGTGGTCATGATGTCCCGCGGATCTTGCAAGCCAGGTTCAAATTGAGGCCGCACCCTAACGGCGCCGCCCCCCTGTCACAACCGCATCCATGAGGGGTCGAGGCAAATTCTACCGAATAAATAGGGTAAATATCCTGACGGGGGCCTATTCAAACATCTGTTTAGGGTTTTGTGCCATTGATGTTGCGACAGATGGCGGTCTATCAATTGACCCATTGTTTAAGGAAAGCGGTTCGTTATGGCCTCGTCATCAGCTGTCACTATCGGTGTTGCCGGGGCCCTTGGGCGTATGGGTCAGGTCGTGACCGCTGCGTTGGATAGCCGCAGCGAAGCCCAAGGCGACGTGACCGTCAGCGCCCTGTTCGACCGCGTGGGAACCGAAGGTAGCCTCAGTGGGTCGCGCATCCTGACCTCGGCCATCGAGGCCATCGAGGCCAGCCGCGTCATTATTGATTTTACCCTGCCCAAGGCCTCTGCCGCCTTGGCGAGGTCCTGCGCCGAGCCTCGCGCGGTCGGCACCGTTCGTCCGGCCCTGATCATAGGCTCGACCGGATTTGATGCCGAAGACGAGGCGATGCTCACGGCGGCGGCAACCCAGATCGTCATTGTCCGTTCGGGCAACTTTTCGCTTGGCGTCAATATGCTGCTGGGTCTTGTGCGTCAGGCCGCGCGGGCGCTGGGACCTAAGGCCTATGATATTGAGGTGCTAGAGGCCCATCATCGCCGCAAGATCGACGCGCCCTCTGGAACGGCCCTGATGTTGGGGGAGGCGGCAGCAGTCGGACGCGGCATTGATCTGGCCAGCCATTCAGACCGAGGCCGCGATGGCCTGACCGGTCCGCGCAAGGAGGGCGATATCGGCTTCAGCGTCCTCCGCGGCGGTGGCATTGTCGGTGAGCATAGTGTGCTATTTGCCGCAGAAGACGAGATCTTGACCCTGTCCCATTCGGCGCGTGACCGAGGCCTATTTGCAAGGGGTGCGGTTGAGGCCGCCCTCTGGGCCGTCGCCCAGACCAAGCCCGGCCTCTATGATATGCAAGATGTCTTGGGTCTGAAGGCCTAGACCCCGGTCGACCCAAAGCCGCCAGCGCCGCGCGCGGTCTCATCAAGACTGTCGACCTGCTGCCAAGCGGCCTGCACCACCGGCGCGACCACCATCTGGGCAATGCGCTCGCCGCGCCGAATGATGAAGTCTTCTGCCCCAAGATTGATCAAGATGACCTTCAGTTCGCCGCGATAGTCGCTGTCGACCGTGCCGGGACTGTTGAGGCAGGTGATGCCAGCCTTGGCGGCTAGGCCCGACCGGGGGCGGACCTGTACCTCAAAGCCTGCCGGAACGGCGATGCACAGGCCCGTCGGGACCATGGCGCGCGATCCGGGGCGCAGAACCACTGGGGCCTCATCTTCGACCGCGGCGCGCAGATCCATCCCGGCAGCGCCTAAGGTCTCATAGGCTGGCAGGGGCAGGCCTTGAGCATGGGCCATCTGCACAACGGCGATGGTTGGGGCGGCAAGTCCAGTGGCGAGGGTCATGTCAGGGCCTTGGCAATTTGGATGGCGATCAGTTTAGCAACGTCCGACTTGGGAGCCTTTTCCCAGCGTTCGGTACCCTCAGGCGTGACGAGCAGAACCGTATTGTCCTCGCCGCCCATCACGCCGGGCTGGGTCACATCATTGGCAATGACCCAGTCGCAGCCCTTTTTGGTCAGTTTGGCGCGGGCGTGGGCTTCGACATCGTTAGTTTCCGCCGCAAAGCCGATGACCAGCTTGGGGCGGTTTGGACCTTGGGCCGCGAGGCCAGCCAAGATGTCGGGGTTCTCGATCAGGCTAATGGCGGGCGGGCCGTCTGGGCCCTTCTTGATCTTGAGGGCCCCTTCTTCAGCGGGGCGCCAGTCGGCGACGGCTGCCACACAGATGGCGACATCAGCGGGAAGCGCCGCTTGGCAGGCGGCCTGCATCTGGATCGCGGTCTCGACATCGATGCGGTGCACACCGGGCGGGGTGGGCAGGGCAACGGGGCCCGCAACGAGCGTCACCTCAGCCCCGAGCGCGCTTAGGGCCTGGGCAATCGCAAAGCCCTGCTTGCCGCTTGAGCGGTTAGTGATCAGGCGGACCGGATCAATGGGCTCGACGGTTGGACCGGCCGTAACCAGAGCGCGGCGTCCCTTGAGCGGTAGATTGCCCGCCATCTCTTGGGACGCAGGCTCTTGGGTAAAGCGCTCCATGATGGCAACAAAGATGGCAGCCGGTTCGGCCATGCGGCCTGGTCCAAATTCACCGCAGGCCATGGCCCCGTCATCGGGTCCGACAAAGCTAATGCCGTCGCCAGCGAGGGTGGCGATATTGCGCTGGGTGGCGGGATGGTTCCACATCCGCACATTCATGGCCGGGGCCATCAGGACGGGCTTATCGGTGGCCAGCAAGGCTGTGGTCGCCAAATCATTAGCCAGGCCATTGGCCGCTCTGGCCATCAGGTCTGCGGTCGCCGGGGCCACCACCACCAGATCGGCAGAGCGCGACAGCTGGATATGGCCCATCTCGGCCTCATCGGTCAGCGAGAACAACTCCTGATAGACCCGATCTTCGGACAGGGCCGCCAGCGACAAGGGGGTGACAAAGGCTTCGCCGCCCTTGGTCAGGATACAGCGCACCGCAATGCCGGACTTGCGCAAGAGGCGCACCAGCTCAAGGCATTTGTAGGCGGCAATGCCGCCGCCCACGATCAACAGGACCCGTTTGTCACTCACCGTGCTGTGCTCCCAAGCCAGAGCCGATTGCATAGCGCTTTGCGAGCAGGCGGGCAAATGGCGCGAGGGTTCGTTCCCTAGGTCCCGCGTTTGACAAGGTCGAATATCGGAGTCAATCTACTTCAGATGGTGAAATTGGGGGGCTAAAAATGCGTATAATCAAGGGCGTCGCCCTATCGGCCTTGGCCGTTCTAACCTTAGGGGGTCTCTGGTCTTGCGATGCGGGGCCGTCTGCTGTGCCCCATCGGGACAAGACCGAGGCGCGGA
>CAISGS010000280.1 GCA_903884915.1 uncultured Caulobacteraceae bacterium
CCTGCCCTATCCGTTGATCAAAACAAGGCCCCCTACGGCCCTTCGCGCCACTTCCCCCAGAGGGGGAAGTACCGGCGCAGCCGGGGTAGGGGGTTAGGCCACCAGCGCCTGCAGCGCCTCATCCGGCTCAGCGCCCTCGACGTGAATGGCGTACCAGACCGCATAGAACAGCAAAGGCCAGCGGCTCGAGGCGTGGGTATCGTCGGTGAAGACGGCGCGGACGGCGCTCTGATCACAGACCTGCGCCACACCAGCGCTGGCGGCAATCCGTGGCCCCAGATCAGCAGCGCGCGGCGCAATCCAAGCGGCAACGGGAACCGTAAAGCCCTTCTTCTTGGCGAAGGGTTCAGCCGCAGGACAATGACGCGCCAGCCATTGGCGCAGGATCCACTTGCCCATCCGCCCCCGCACCTTGAGACGGTCTGGCAGATGAAAGGCGAAGGCCGCCACAGCCGGATCGAGGAACGGCGTGCGCCCCTCCAAGCCATGGGCCATCAAGCAGCGGTCGAGCTTGAGCAGCAGGTCATTGGGCAGCCAAGTGGCAATATCGCCATATTGCGCCTCTTGCAGCGGGGTCAGCCCTTTGGGGGCCTTTGCCGCTTGGCGCCAGCGGGCGAGAGCCCCCGCCCCGCCGTCCCGCAGGAAGGGCGCAAGGACCTGTGGCTCTGCGGCACGCCCGCCCAGCCAACTTGGCCTCAGAGCGCGGCGGTAGCGGCCATAGCCGCCGAACAGCTCATCACCCCCCTCACCTGTCAGAACCACCGTCAGATCGTCTCTGGCAGCCTCAGCGAGCCTAAAGGTGGGCAAGGTGGCATAGTCGGTGGTCGGATCATCGAGCGCCCAAGCCACCTTGGGCAGGAGCCGCCAGAAGTCCTCTTCGGCAAAGGCCACCTCGTGCCAATCCAGATTGAGAGCCCGCGCCACGCGTTCGGCCTGCCCGCGCTCGTCCTTGGCACTCCAATCTTCGCCCTTGGGCGGGGTGAAGCCGCAGGTGAAGGCGGTGACAGGGCGGGCATTGAGGCGGCTCATCAGGGTGGCGATGGTCGCAGAATCCACACCGCCCGACAGGAACAGGCCATAGGGCACGTCAGAACGTTGATGGACCCGAACACTATCCTCAAGCACTTCATCCAGCGCCTTAAGCACACCCGCCTCGTCGGTGGGAGCGGCCATGTTACGCGGCGGGATCGCCGGACGGACGCGCAGGGGCGACAACTCACCCTCGATGATTTCAGCGACCACGCCGGGGGCGAGGCGGTGGATATGCGCGAACACCGATCCGGTGCCGAGGCTGTAGTTCAGGCTTAACAGTTCCTCGATCCGTTCCGGCACAATCTGGCGCGGCTCGCCAAGGCGCAAGGCGCGCGGCTCAGAGGCAAAGGCGAAGGTGCCGTCCTGCTGCGTCCAATAGAGCGGCTTGATGCCAAAGGGATCGCGTACCAGCCAGCGCCGGTCGGCCCTATCGATCAGACAGAGGGCATACATGCCGCGCAGCCGATCGAAGGCCACCTCCCCTTCGCGGCCATAGAGGCTCAAGAGGGGTTCGAAATCTGATCCTGTGGTTAGGCTGCCCGATAGGCCATGGTCTGCGGTCAGTTCGATATAGTTATAGATCTCGCCATTGCCGATCACGGTGGCGCCTTGGCCATGCAAAGGCTGCCAGCCGCCCTCTAGGTCGATGATCGATAGGCGCGCATGGGCAAGGTCCCAGCCCTTGCCCTGCTCGATACGAATACCGTCAGGGCCGCGATGGGCGAGCGTTGCGGCCATGGCCCGGATCACCGAGCCATCGGTGGCTGCAGGTCCAAACCATCCGGCTATGGCGCACATGGCCGGTCTCCATAGTGCGCAAACAGGGCTTGCCATTGGGCAATGACGGCGGCTTTGGAAAACTCGCCCTCCATGCGGGTCAAACCCTGCTGAACCATCTGATCCCGAAGCGCAGGCTCAGCCAGCACGCGGCGGGCGGCGGCGGCTAGGGCCGGGGCATCATCGATGGGGACCAGCAATCCGTCTTGCCCAGGCCTGATCAATTGTAACGGGCCTTGGCTGGCCGCCGCGATGACGGGCAAGCTATTGGCCCAGCACTGAATGACCACATTGCCCAAGGGCTCAAACCGGGAGGGGAACAGGCAGGCATCCGCCGTGCGATAGAGGGCGGCAGCATCATTGCGCCAGCCCAAGAACCGCACCCGCTCTGCGACACCAAGGGACTGCGCCAAGGCCTTAAGCTCGGCCTCTAACGGCCCGGTGCCCGCGATCCACAGATAGGCCTCTGGGATCAAGGCCAAGGCCTTTAGGCTAATATCATGGGCCTTTACCGCGTGTAGGCGGCCCATCGACAGCAGCAAGGGTACATTAGCAGGCGTATCCAGAGCGGCGCGGTCAACCTTTTCAAGCGATCCGGCCTCGGCGAAATTGGGAATATAGTGGACGCGATCTTGCGGCCAGCCTTGCGCCAAGATCCAATCGGTTATGTCACGCGTATTGCCCACCAAGGCGTCAAAGCCGCGATAATATTTCAAGTCATAATAGCCGCCCAACCGGCCAATCCGCGCCCAAGGCCCAGACGGGGCATGGCTGGCGGCACGGTTCATCCAGGCCAGCAGCACCTTGGCCTCAGAGACCCGGGCGACTTGCCGGATCTTACCCTTGGTGAAGAGGTCCAACTGGCTGCCAAAGCGGGCAATGGTGGTTCGAATATGGGCGTCCTGAAGGGCGGACTGGCGTACCGCATGGGCTCGGATCACCGCGACCTGATCGGTTCTTGCGGCGGCCAAGGCCCTCGTCAGGTCCGTGAAATAGGTCTCTGCGCCCCCGTCGATGGCGGAACCCAAAAGTTGCAGAACACTCATGAGGAGGGACCCTAACCCTATCCGCCCTGCGACCCAAGCGGCCTGCGCGCTCTGATCGGGAATTTCCCGCAAAAGACTTGATCAGGAACATGAAACGGGCGCTTGAAGCGGATCGGACTTGCCCCTATAAGCCATCCCTCGCTCGGCAATGCCTTTGGCTGGGTAGCTCAGATGGTTAGAGCGGTGGATTCATAACCCACAGGTCGGCGGTTCGATCCCGCCTCCAGCTACCAAAGGCATGCCGCGGCGATTTCTTCAGGAAATTCAGCTGTTGTGACGGTTGCGGCTAGGCAACCGCGCTGGCGTCGGCCTGTGCTACGCCGGTCGACGAGGCGAGAGCTGCCCGGATCGTATCGCGCAAAATGTCGGATTTGATCGGTTTATCGACCACATCGCACATCCCAATGGACAGATATCGCCGAACATCTTCGGGGTCCGCATTGGCGGTCAGGGCAATGATCGGAAGATTTCGCGCAGCGCCCGGCAAGGCGCGGATCGCTAAGGTCGCCTCGACACCGTCCATGCGCGGCATCTTTATATCCATCAAGGCCACATCGAAGCGGCCCGTGGCGGCATAGTCTACCGCCTCAACCCCATCTTCGACGGCCTCAGAGGTGCAACCGAACATCTCGCATAGGGCCTCAGCAACCATGCGGTTGGTGGCATTGTCATCGACCACCAGAACATGGGCCCGGATGGCCCCGTCACGGCCGTCGCTGCGAGGCTCAGCCGATTGAGCCGGGCTAAAGGCCAGCTCCGGGACCAGAAGATCAAAGGCGATGCTGGAGCCTGACCCAACATTGCTCTCAGCCCGGATATTGCCATGCATGACGCCAATGATGCGGTTGCAAAGCGCCAGCCCAACACTTTCCAAGAAGGAGCCGCCGGACCGGTCGGGCATGGGCTCAAAGATGCGCGCCAGGCGATTGGCCGCAAGGCTGACGCCGCCATCCCGAATTCGGCCTTCAAGATAGACACCGGTCGCCTCGACCTTGGCCCTCAGGCTGGCCTCGACAATGCCGCGCGGGGTGACAGACAAGGCCCGCTCGACAAGGGTGTTGAAAAGGCGGCGCATCATTTCAGGGTCAACACTGACCGTAAGGTCCTGCGGCCCCTCGTAAGACACCATCAGGGTCAGACCGGCCGCTTCTGCCCGAACACGCCAAGCCTCTTCGAGATCTGCCATGAGGTTGCCAAGGATCACCGGCTCGGGCGCAAGGACAATATCCCCCGCATCAATTCGGCCCAGTGCAGCGGCGTGGCGAACAAGCTGAAGGACACCTCGGCCCGTTTCAAGGATGGTGTGGACCTGGGTTCGACCGTCACTGTTCAGCGGATGACGCGAGAGCCGCTCAGACAGGCTGATTATGCCCTCGAGAGGACC
>CAISGS010000281.1 GCA_903884915.1 uncultured Caulobacteraceae bacterium
GGCGAACTGGACCCGCGCTTGGATCTCGCCGGTGCTGGGATTGAAGACGTCGCCAAAGCGGCCAGAGGTGCCGATCAGGCTCTGGCCGTTCACGAAATGGTGGATGTCGCGCATGGGGCGTCTCCTGATGAGGTCTGGTGTTGAAGGTCTTGCGCCACTGGCTAGCATTTTGCCCGGCTGACGTATGCTGCAAATATTCCGTGCTAAGACTGCAATTTTGCAGTTAGGCTTAAGCCATGAAGGATTGGGATGATCTTAGAGTCTTTATGGCAGCGGCGCGCAGTGGCTCGCTGGCCGGCGCCGCCCTGCGCCTGCACATGGACCCGACCACGGTGGGGCGGCGCATTCAGCGGCTGGAGGCCAGCTTAAAGTCCACCCTTTTGGTGCGCTCGCCCAAGGGGCTGCAGCTGACGGCGGCAGGGGCGCGGCTGCGTGAAGCGGGCCTGTCGGTTGAGACCGCCATTGATACGGCCAGCGAGGCGGATGGGTCTGGCGGGGTGACCGGTACGGTGCGGATCAGCGTGTCGGAAGGCTTTGGCGGCCAGATCTTGGCGCCGGCCCTCCCCGCCTTCA
Organism: uncultured Caulobacteraceae bacterium; assembly: GCA_903884915.1. Taxonomy (GTDB): domain Bacteria; phylum Pseudomonadota; class Alphaproteobacteria; order Caulobacterales; family Caulobacteraceae; genus CAISGS01. The sequence goes on from CAISGS010000281.1 coordinate 574, forward strand.
TTCGCACCCAACCGGGCCTGGTCATCGAGTTGGTCTCCAATTCCGGTTCCCTATCCCCCGCGATGCGTGAGGTCGATATGTCGGTGACCCTGAGCCCGCCCAGATCGGCGCGGCTTATGGTCGAAAAGCTGACCGACTATGAGCTGGGACTCTATGCCTCCCGTGCCCATCTGGCCGAGTGGGGACAGCCCGCCAGCCTCGAGGCGCTGCGCGATCACCAGCTGGTCGGCTATGTCGATGACCTGATCTATGCGCCGGAACTGCGCTATCTGGATGAGGTCTTGCCCGATCTACGCCCACGCCTAATGAGCTCGTCGATCCGCGCCCAGATGGAGTTGGTGCTGGCAGGGGCGGGGATTGGGGTCTTGCCCACCTTCATGGCCGCCCAGATGCCGAGCCTTGTGCGGGTCTTGCCGAGCCAAGTGCGTATAGAGCGCTCCTTCTGGATGTCGGTTCACCAAGACCTTAAGACCACGGCGCGGCTGAGGGCGGTGCGCCGCTGGATGGTGTCCTTGGTGCAGGTACAGCAGGACCTGCTCTTGCCCCAGTCCATCCCCCAGTCCATCCCCCAGTCCATCCCCCAGTCCATCCCCAAGTCCATCCCCAAGTCCACCCCCAAGTCCAGTCGGCTGGGCGCGGTCATATTGGTCGGCGGAGCCTCCGCGCGCATGGGTCAGGATAAGGCCTTATTGGACTGGGGCGGACAAAGGGCGGTGGATCGGGTGGCTGACCTGGCCCACGCGCTGGGGGCATCGCGCGTTCTGACGGCGGGCGCAGACTATGGCCTGCCCTTCGTTCTTGATCCTAGCCCTCAAGCCGGTCCGGTCAGTGGCATCTTGGCGGCGGCCGAGCGGCTGGCCGCCGAGGGGTGTGACCGCGCCCTGATCTTGGCCGTCGATGCCCCGACCCTGACGCCCGAAGACCTCGCCCCGCTCTTGGAGCCCGTAGACGGGGCCTATTATGAAGCCTATCCCCTGCCTATGGTCCTCCCGCTCGCTGCGATCGATGGGGCAGCCAAGGCCGATTGGCCCCTTCGGCGTCTGGTCGAGCGCGCCGGGCTAAAGCCATTTCAGCCAACAGCAGAGATTGCTCTGCGCCTGAGGGGGGCCAATACGCCCGAGGAGCGCGCAGCCCTTGCCGAGATCAACAGGTTGGGTCAGGCTGAGGGGCGACATTCCTAAAGAGACCAGCCCATGGCCCAGTTCCTATCTGACGGTTTTGATATCCACTACACGGACACCGGCCCCGGCCCGGTCAATACGCTGCTGCTGATCCACGGCTTTTCGTCCAACAGTCACGAGAACTGGGGCCGGACCGGCTGGGTCCATGCGCTCAAGCATAAGGGCCTGCGCTGTGTCACCCTCGATCTGCGCGGTCACGGCAAGAGCGCCAAGCCGCATGATCCATCCGCCTATGACCGCGCGGCCTTGGCCGGGGATGTGCTGGCCCTGATGGATCATCTGGACCTGCAGAAGGTCGATCTGATGGGCTATTCAATGGGGGCCCATGTGGCGCTGGCCGCGGCGATGCAGGCCCCTGACCGGTTCTGGAACCTGATCCTCGGCGGGATTGGCACCAAGATGCTTCAGCCTTCGGAGCGCACGGACGGGCTGGCCTTGGCCATGGAGGCCGATGATCCATCGACCATCAGTAACCCCCTCTATCAAAGCTTTCGCCATTTTGCTGACGAACAGGGAGAGGACCGCCTTGCGCTCGCCGCCTGTAGCCGGTCACCAAGGTCCAGTTTGGATAGGGAGGCCTTAGAGCGTTTGGGCGTACCAACCTTGGTTGTGGCCGGAACGCGGGATGATCTGGCCGGACACCCGCAGGGTCTTGCCGACGTCATCCTTGGGGCCAGAGCCACCCTATTGCCCGGCTGCGATCACTTCTCGGCCATAGCCCATGGGCTCTATAAGGCAGCCGTGTTCGACTTCATGGATGGCATCCTCGAAGACTAGGGCGCACAGACAATTGTACCGCAGTGCAAAAACCTCCTTGCCATAGGTCAGGCCCTATCCTACAAGCCGCGCTCGCTGAGATGGCGACCCGGGATTAGGGTTTGGGGGACGAAAGTTTTCCTTGCTTTGTATGACGGGGTTGTTTAGTTTGCGCGACTTCTGAACGACGTGATCTGATGATCTGGGAGGCTAGCCTCGGTTGGCCTCGCGGTTTTTTGTTGTCTTTAGGATTGGCCTTTGGGCTGGTTCTGGCGGACGAAAAAGACTTTAGAAAGTTGGTTGAC
>CAISGS010000282.1 GCA_903884915.1 uncultured Caulobacteraceae bacterium
GGGCATCACCATCACCCAAAGCTGCCTTGCGCCCTTCGTCTTTGCCTCGCACACCTACGAGACCTTCCACCTGATGATGCCGCTCTATCTGTGTCGCCGTTGGAGCGGGGTGGTCATCGCCAAAGAGCATGAGGCGCTAGCTTGGGTAAAGCCAAACGCCCTATCGGACTATGAGATGCCGCCAGCTGACGCGCCCCTGATCGCCTATCTGAGAGACTTCCTCTAGGGTTTGGCTCTAGGGCTGGCGCATCCTGATCTTCTTGACCACGCCCGAATAGCTGAGCATCGGGTTGCCGCCGGTCGAGACGATGCCGCGGATAAAGACCAAAGACTTGCCCGCCTTGACCACTTCGCCGCGCGCCTCGATCAGATCGCCTTCGAAGGCCGGGCCGATAAATTCGCCGTTCAGCGACACGGTGACCGAGTTGGAATCCTTCAAGGCCTCACGCCCGATGCAGAACAGCGAGAAATCCGCAAAGGTCAGCATACAGCCGCCATGCATCGCCCCGCCGCCGTTCATGTGCTTTGCCGCCGCCCGGAAGGCGCAGCGCACGCTGCCATCATCCTCGACGCGGTAGACAAACTGGCCGGTCAGGTCTTCGAAAGGATCAAAGCCGTTCCAAGCCTGCCAACCGGCAAACTCGCCCTCGGTGACCGTGGTTGGCTTGTAGATATTCTCTTCGGTTCCGCCATCCATGGGTTTGCTCCTCGTCTGATCCCGATCTAGGTTGCAGCCGATCACATATCTTCGGCGTCATTCCAAGAGATGATTGTGCAAGACCTGTTGGACGGGCGCAATTTAGGCTCTAGATGATCCCTAAAGATGCCGACCCTATGCGAGGAAACCCCATGGCCCTAGATCTCGAAACCCGCAATCAGCTGATCGAAACCGTCCGCCGCTTCGTCACCGAGCGTCTGCGCCCCATCGAGGCTCAGGTCGCTGAGAATGACGCTGTGCCAGACGAGATCGTCGCTGAGATGCGCGAGCTTGGTCTGTTTGGCCTGACCATTCCGACTGAATATGGCGGCCTAGGCCTCAATATGGAGGAAGAGGTTCTGGTCGGGATCGAGCTTGGCGGCGCAAGCCCTGCCTTCCGCTCGGCCTTTGGTACCAATGTCGGCATTGGCAGCCAGGGTCTGGTCATGTTCGGCACTGACGCTCAGAAAGAAAAGTACTTGGCCGGGATCGCGTCGGGCGAGATCATCACCTCTTTTGCCCTGACCGAGCCCGAGGCCGGATCGGACAGCGCCGCCGTCCAGACCCGCGCCATCCGCGACGGTGACGTCTATGTGCTGAACGGTGCCAAGCGTTACATCACCAACGCGAACAAGGCCGGTCTGTTCACGGTCATGGCTCGTAGCAATCCCGACATTAAGGGCGGCGGCGGCGTTTCGGCCCTACTGGTCCCGCGCGACCTGCCCGGCATCACCATCGGTAAGCCTGAAAAGAAGATGGGTCAGCAGGGGGCTCACATCTGCGACGTGACCTTCGATAATGTCCGCGTGCCCGTCGAAAACCGTCTTGGGGCAGAGGGCGAAGGCTTCAAGGTTGCCATGCAGGTTCTGGACCGTGGCCGCCTGCATATTGCCTCGGTCTGCGTGGGTGTGGCGGAGCGTCTCTTGCGCGACTGCGTGGCCTATGCGGCAGAGCGCAAGCAGTTCGGCCAGCCCATCGCCAATTTCCAGCTGGTCCAAGGCATGATTGCCGACTGCAAGACCGAAGCCCTCGCGGCCAAGGCTCTGGTGATGGATGCCGCCCGCCAACGCGATGCCGGCGTCAATGTCACGCTCGAAGCGGCGGCTGCGAAATATTATGCCTCTGAAATGGTAGGCCGGGTCGCTGACCGCGCCGTGCAGATCTTTGGCGGCGCAGGCTATGTCGCCGACTATGGCATCGAGCGCCTCTATCGCGACGTGCGCATCTTCCGCATCTATGAAGGCACCAGCCAGATCCAGCAGGTCATTATCGCCCGCGAAACCATGAAGCGGGGCGGGTAGATTCGGCTTTAGCCCTCTCCCTGTGGGAGAGGGTTGGGTGAGGGCCTTGTTTCCTGTCTTCCGTCTTCCCCGCGAAGGCGGGGACCCAGACCCTTACACTCAGGCGGAAAGCGACCCACAAGATTCCTACTTTTTTGGGAACGTGGCGAAGCGGCCCGTCGACGAATACCCCCCACTCCCAACCCTCTCCCCCTCAAGGGGGGAAAGGGCTTTTTTTAACCGCGTCATTGCGAGCACAGCGAAGCAACCTAGGGGATTGATCCCTCATCCATCAGATACCATTCCGTTTTCCCCGCGAAGGCGGGGACCCAGA
>CAISGS010000283.1 GCA_903884915.1 uncultured Caulobacteraceae bacterium
GACAGACAAGCTTAACCCTGGGCGATCATGTCGGGCCCTCAGGTCGCGTCACCGGTGTGGACATTTCTGCGCCGATGCTGGACGTCGCCAGAGCGCGACCTGTGTTGGAAGGCTGGGCCCCTCCAACCTTTGTCGAATGTGACGCCCAAACCGCCGAACTTGGTGAGGGTATCTATGACGCCATTTTTTCTCGCTTTGGGGTGATGTTTTTCAGCGACCCTGTTGCGGCCTTTAAGAATTTGCGCGTGGCGCTCAAACCCCATGGCCGCCTTACCTTTGTCTGCTGGCGGCCCTTCCAAGACAATTTGTGGATGAGATTGCCCATGGAGGCAGCCCGGCCGTTTCTTCCGGCTCCAACGCCATCAGATCCTACAGCGCCCGGTCCTTTTGCCTTTGCCGATGCCGAGCGGGTTCGATCCATCCTAGAGCAAGCGGGTTTTACTGGGATCAGCATTCAGCCCTTTGACATGGCGATAGGCGGGTCACCGCTTGATCAGACTGTCGCTTTGACCTTTCGGGTTGGCCCCCTCGCATCCATCCTAAGGGAACAGCCCGAACTAAGGCCGGTTGTCGAAGAGGCCGTAAGGGACGCCGTGTCCGCATATCAAACACCCAAGGGCGTTCTCATGCCTGCCGCTGTCTGGATCGTTAGTGCATCGAAAGACTAAGAGGACAGACCTTGTCGGTAAAAGAGCCGACTTGATCTGATAAGCTGTCATATTCCAATGTTAGGGTTAGCGATTGGAAGGCGATGGCGGCAACGTCTATTGTAATTGTAGGGGATTGACGATGACAAGAACGTACCTGAAGGCCCGAATGATCGCGCCCGTCAGCCTCGGACTGTTGTTGTTGGCGACCACGCCCCTGCAAGCACAGCCAAAGGACGCGGCACTCCGGACCATCGGCCTTGCCACCACCCAAAACCCGAAGGCCATCCAAGGCGGCTTTGACCTGCCCAATGGCTGGCGGATCACTCCGGCCAGCAAGGCTCTAGCGAGCGCTGGCGATTTGATCTTAAAGATGGTCACCGCGCCGGATGGAAAGGCGGTCATTGCCGTCAATTCCGGCTATCAGGCCCATGGCCTGACGGTCCTAGACCCAGTGACCAAGGCTGTGGTTCAGCGCATTGCCTTAAAGTCTACTTGGCTTGGCCTTGGCTGGTCGCCCGATGGCAAGACCCTCTATGTTTCTGGCGGCAATGCAGCCGGTGCCCCGGTGCCTTCTGCCGCGCCAATCTATCTCTTTGACTATAGGGATGGGCGCCTTTCGGCCCAGCCGACCGGCACGCTTGATGAGACCTTGCCTCTCGACAAGGTCATGTGGTCCGGCGTCGCGCATCACCCGTCCAAGCCGCTGGTCTATGCAGCTAATCGGGGCGTCGATGACAAGCCGACCTATGTCGCCGTGTTTGATGCGGTCAGCCATGCCTTACTGACCCGAATTCCGGTCGAAATTAGCCCCTACGAACTGGTCTTCTCCGCTGACGGGGCCCGCCTGTTCGTCTCCAACTGGTCCAGTCGTTCGGTCAGCGTCATCGACACCGCGACCAATCAAGTGATCGCCACCCTTCAGGTTGGAGCCAACCCTAATGACATGGCGCTGTCTGCCGATGGGCGTCTGTTCGTTGCCTGCTCCGCCGACAATAGTGTCCACGTCATCGACACCAAGACCTTGACCGTATCTGAGCGCCTTTCGACGACCTTGCACCCCTTCTCGCCTCAAGGCTCAACACCCAATGCCCTGACCATCGATGCTGCGCGCAGACGTCTCTATGTCGCCAATGCTGACAATAATAATGTTGCGGTTATCGATATTGCCAAGCCGGCCCGTAGCGATGTGCTCGGCTTTATCCCGACGGGTTGGTATCCAGCAGCCTTGACGATCGCGGAAAAGGGCGAGGCTCTCTATATTGGCGCAGCCAAGGGTCAGGCGGCCTATGCAGACCTGCACGGCCCAAACTCTACTCTCAAAGATGCGCCGCGCGAGACGATTAAAACCCTCCAAACCAGCTCCATTGAGCGGGTATCGCTGAAGGATCTGGATAAGCGCCTTGCGGCCTATACCAAACAGACCCTCGCCAACTCGCCCTATAACGACACCCTGCTCTCTGCGGCCCGGCCATCAAAAGCGCCGTCTGTGATCCCAAGCCGCGTTGGGGCAGGATCACCGATTAAGCACGTCATCTACATCATCCGCGAGAACCGCACCTATGATCAGGTCCTTGGCGACCTGCCCGGAACCAATGGCGACCCGCGCCTGACCATCTTTGGCGAAAAGGTCACCCCTAACGCCCACGCGCTGGCCAAGCAATTTGGCACATTCGACAATTTCTACGCCGATGGCGAGGTCAGCGTCGATGGCCACTCCTGGTCAAATTCGGCCTATGCCACTGACTTCAACGAAAAGATGTGGCCAGCCAACTATGGCAGCCACTCTAAGGTCGAAAGCGCCCCTGCCTATGTCCCGGCAGGGGGGCATATTTGGGATTTAGCGCGGGCCAAGGGCCTGACCTATCGCAGCTACGGCGAATATGCCGCTCGGGTTAGTGATGGCACGACCATGCAGGCTGCGGCAGGCGTCGATGGCCTGATCGGACACGTTGCCATTGACTACCTCGGCTTCGGAGCCCGCGACACGGACAATGTCAAAGTCTTCCTGCGTGAGTTTGATGGGTTTGAAGCCGCCTTTGACAGTGCTGACCCGGCCAAGCGTCTACCCAACTTTACGGTCATGTCTATGGGGGAGGACCATACAAGAGGCGCAACACCAGGAGCCTTCACGCCCACGGCCATGGTTGCCAATAATGACTGGGCGCTCGCCCAACTGATCGACCGGGTTAGCCACTCAAAATATTGGGCTCAGACGGCGATCTTTGTTGTTGAGGATGACGCCCAAGACGGGGCCGATCACGTCGATGCGCGCCGCACAGTGGCCTTGGCCATCAGCCCCTACAGCCGTTTGAGGAAGGTGGACTCCACCCTCTATTCGACCAGCTCTATGGTTCGCTCGATTGAGCTGCTTCTTGGCCTGCCCCCCATGAGCCAGTTTGATGCGGCCGCAACACCGCTCTATGCAGCCTTTGGCGACAAGCCAGACCTGACGCCCTACTCCGCGATCGCACCCTTGGTCGACGTCAATGCCAAGAACCTTGTGACCGCTTGGGGGGCCGAAGAAAGCGCAAAAATGAACTTCGCCGAAGTCGATCGCGCGCCTATGGGCCGCTTGAATGAGATCATCTGGCGCAGTGTGAAGGGTGCGGATACGCCCATGCCCGCCCCCGTCCATCGCTATCGCGCCCTTGTTCAAGGCCAGCAGGATGATGACGACTAGCCAAAAAAGCTGCTCGTTTGCGCCTTTAGGACCGGCAAAGGCGAAGAACGAGGTCTTGTCGGTTAAAGATCCAGCTTGATCTGACAATCTGTCATATTCTACTGCTAGTAGCGAATGGAAAAGGGCACCTCGCCGACCGTTTTCTAGCAGCCGGAGATCGCAGATGACGAGAATGGACCTGAGGACCGCTTTGGCCGCGTCTCTCAGCGTCGGACTCTTGATGTTGGCCGCTACGCCGCTGCAGGCTCAGCAACAAGAGGCTGCACCCCGCATCATTGGGGCCGCGACGACGCAAACACCGAGAGCAATCCAAGGCGGATTTGATCTTCCCAATGGCTGGCGCGTTACGCCTGCTGGCAAGGTCGTAGCGATCAGCGGTGATCTGATCCTAAAGATGGTCACCGCGCCGGATGGTAAGGCGGTCATCGCCGTCAATTCAGGATTTCGAGCCCATCGGCTTACCGTTCTAGATCCTGTGACAAAGGCCGTCGTTCAGCGCATTGCCTTAAAGTCCACCTGGCTGGGACTTGGTTGGTCGCCGGATGGCAAGACCCTCTATGTCTCTGGCGGCAATGCGGCAGGAGGTCGGACGCCGTCGGACGCGCCTATCTATCTTTTTGACTATAAGGATGGTCGGCTATCGCCTCAGCCTAGCGGCACGCTCTTTGAGACCTTGCCCCTGGATAGGGTCATGTGGTCCGGCGTCGCGCATCATCCGTCCAAGGCGCTAATCTATGCGGCCAATCGGGGCGTCGATGAGAAGCCGACCTATGTCGCCGTGTTCGACGCGGTCAACCACGCCTTGCTGACCCGCATTCCCGTTGAAATCAGTCCCTATGAGCTGGTCTTCTCCGCTGACGGGACCCGCCTGTTCGTCTCCAACTGGTCCAGCCATTCGGTCAGCGTAATCGACACTGCAACCAATCAAGTCATGGCCACCCTTCAGGTCGGGGCCAATCCGAATGATATGGCCCTTTCGGCCGATGGCCGTCTGTTCGTTGCCTGCTCGGCCGACAACAGCGTGCACGTTATCGACACCAAGAGCTTGACCGTATCTGAGCGCCTCTCCACGACCTTGCACCCCTTCTCGCCTCAGGGCTCCACACCCAATGCCCTGACCATCGATGCTGCGCGCAGCCGTCTCTATGTCGCCAATGCTGACAATAACAATGTTGCGGTCATCGATATCGCCAAGCCGGGCCGTAGCGACGTCCTCGGCTTTATCCCGACCGGTTGGTATCCAGCGGCCCTCACGATCGCGGAAAAGGGCGACGCGCTCTATGTGGGTGCGGCCAAGGGGCAAGCCGCCTCTGCCCGCCTAAAAAGCCAAAACGCCTCTCTCAAAGATATGTCGGGGGAGTCGATTATGCCCGTCATTATCAGCACGATTGAGCGTGTCTCCCTGAAAGATCTCGATAGGCGCCTACCGGCCCTGACCCAACAGACCCTCGCCAACTCACCCTATAATGACAGCCTCTTGTCTAAGGCCCGGCCATCAAAGACGCCTTCGGTAATTCCAAACCGTGTTGGGGCAGGATCACCTATTCAGCACGTGATCTACATCATCCGAGAAAACCGCACCTATGATCAGGTCCTAGGCGACCTGCCCGGAGCAAACGGTGATCCAAGCCTGGCCATTTTTGGCGAAAAGGTCACCCCTAACGCCCATGCGCTGGCAAAAGAGTTTGGCACATTTGACAATTTCTACGCCGATGGAGAGGTCAGCGTCGATGGCCATTCCTGGTCAAATTCAGCCTATGCAACCGATTTCAATGAAAAGATGTGGCCTGCGAACTATGGCGGTCACTCCAACGTCTCGAAAGCGCCCGCTTTTTTTCCGGCCGGAGGACATCTTTGGGATCTAGCGCGCGCCAAGGGCCTTACCTATCGCAGTTACGGCGAATCCGCCGTTCTGTCCGGTGACGGCAAGACCATGCAGGCTGCGCCCGGCGTTGATGGCCTGATCGGTCACGTCGCCGCTGACTATCTCGGCTTCGGCCGCAAGGTCCGCGACACGGAAAATGTCAAAGTCTTCTTGCGTGAATTTGACGGATTCGAAGCCGCTTTTGAAAGCACCGATCCGACCAAACGCCTGCCCAACTTCACAGTCATGGCGATGGGAGAGGACCATACCCGAGGCGCAAAACCAGGTGCCTTCACACCGATAGCTGCGGTCGCCAACAATGACTGGGCCTTGGGCCAGTTAATCGACCGGGTGAGCCGTTCAAAATATTGGGCACAAACGGCGATCTTCGTTGTCGAGGATGATGCTCAAGACGGTCCCGATCACGTCGATGCACGCCGTACCGTCGGTTTGGCGATTAGCCCCTACAGCCGTTTGGGAAAGGTGGACTCCACCCTCTATTCGACAAGTTCCATGGTTCGTTCGATAGAATTGCTTCTGGGTCTTCCACCCATGAGCCAATATGATGCCGCCGCAACACCGCTCTATGGCGCCTTTGGCGACAAGCCAGACCTGACGCCCTACTCCGCGATCGCACCCTTGGTCGACGTCAATGCCAAGAACC
>CAISGS010000284.1 GCA_903884915.1 uncultured Caulobacteraceae bacterium
GCTGAGAAAATCATTGATGCGCAGGGTCATGGCCATCATGTCGTCGATCTCTTGGGTGGTGGCCCAATTGAAGGCGGTGATGTGCTCTTCGGTGACCAGCGGGCTGCCCAGCTTGTCGTCCTTATAGTGGAACTCAAGGATCGAGCGGGGCAGGACCTGCCCCTCAGGCAAGCCAAACCGGGTCGCCAGCGAGCCAGCCGCAATATTTCGGCAAATGACCTTGATCGGGATCATCTCGACTTCACGGATCAGCTGCTCGCGCAGGTTCATGCGCTTGATGAAGTGATTGTGGATGCCGATGATGTTGAGCTTGGTCATCACATATTCGCTGATGCGATTATTAATGACGCCCTTCCCCTCCAGAACGGCCTTCTTCTGGTCGTTGAACGCGCTGGCATCGTCCTTGAAATATTGGATCAAGGTGCCCGGCTCAGGTCCCTCATAGAGGATCTTGGCCTTGCCTTCATAGATCTTTTTGCGGCGGGTCATCGGTTGGGTCTACTTTCGAGGAGACGGTGCTAGCAGGACTAAAAGAAAAGCGCGCGGTCATATCCATCGCGCGCATGTCCGACTCGGCCTTTCGCACCCCATCTAGGTGTCCTATCTTAGAGGATAGAGGCACTTGGCGCAAACGGTGGCCGAAAGCGTAAAAACATTCTTACGGGCATTTTCTCTGTTGATCATTGCGGTAGCTAGCCGCGCACGTTATTTACGCTGCAGTATCTTTGATTTGGGGTGACCATGACCACGTTCGACAAGCGCGAAGAGGGCTTTGAAAAGAAGTTCGCTCACGATCAGGACCAAGAGTTCAGGGCCATCGCACGCCGTAACAAGCTGCTGGGTCTTTGGGCCGCTGGGCTGATGGGTCTCGAAAGCGCGGATGACTATGCCAAGGCCGTTGTGAAGGCGGACTTTGAGCAGCCCGGTGAAGAAGATGTGCTGCGCAAGATCATGACCGACCTAACCGGCTCTGGCCTGACCACGGGTGAAGGTGAAGTCCGCCGTAAGATGGACGAGTTGATGTCCGTCGCGCGCGAGCAGATCAAGGGCGAGTAAGCCGTCTGATCGGTGAACCGGCGGCGTCTAGGTGCCGCCGCGAAGCCAGCCGACAACCGACAGCCTTGGGGCCGTCGCATAGGGTGCGACCGGGGCCACCGAGTGGTCCTGAGGGACCCTAAACAGATTCAAACTATTGAAGATTGGCACATGGCCGCGCCGAATGGTGCCGTCCTTCTCGTGAAACAGAAGCTGACCGCCCCAGTCCGAGCGCCATTGCCGCGTGAAGCCCATCGTGTAGGCTGCGCGTCGATTGGCACCGGGCTTTTCATCATCATGCAGGGTTAGAAAATCGCCGGGCCGGTAGAGCGTCGCTTGGGCATCGGCCTTGATCACATCATCAGTGCCGATGATCTCTTGGCCAAAATCGAGAAACTCCCGGCTATTGATCCAGTGGGTCAAGGCATGGATCGGGTGGCCCGGATCGCGCCCCTCTAGGACGGCGCTGATCATCGGATAGGCGAGATAGACAAAGCCAAAGCCCTTGGACGCCCGCTCGCTAACGGCCTGCAGACGGCTACCAACGGCTTCAGACCCCAGGGCGCTGAGTTCGGCGCGATTAAGCACCTCAAAGCCATTGTCGGCTGTCGAGAGGGCCAGATCCCACGGCATGGAGCGTTCGAGCATCTCGGCCAGACCTTGGGCAAGGTCTGGCTCAAAGAGGTCTGGCACCTGCACGAAGCCGTCACGGCTGAAGGCGTCGCGGTAGTCGCGAGCCTTGAGCGCGGGATTGAGCCTCAGTGACAGGCCCGCCATGTCAGCCCTGTCCGAACACGCGGTTGAAGATCGTGTCGACATGTTTGAAGTGA
>CAISGS010000285.1 GCA_903884915.1 uncultured Caulobacteraceae bacterium
GGCCTGCCGTCTAAAGGGCGAGGGTCCCCGAGGGGACCCCGGCCGCCTAGTCGACGATGGACGAATAGATGATGCTCTTGAGCTGACCTCGGAAATTGAAGGTCGATGAGGGCATGAGCTGGGTCATGAAAACCATGCTCAGATCTTCCTTGGGATCGACCGAGAAGATGGTCGAGGCTGCACCACCCCAATAGTAGTCCCCTTGGCCCAGAACGCCCGCAGCGACCTGATCCATGACCATGGCAAAGCCTAGACCAAAGCCGACGCCGGAATTGGAGGTCTCTGAAAAGGCGCCGACCGCCGTTTGGGTTAGGTCTTGGCCGTCCTTGAGGTGGTTCATGTGCATCATGGCGAGGGTGCGAGGCCCCACGATCCGCGCACCGTCCAACTCGCCGCCCCGGCGCAACATCTCGCAGAACCGCAGATAGTCCGCCGTCGTGCCGGTCAGACCGCCGCCGCCAGAATAGAAGCCGGGAGCCTGACGATAGGCGCTGGTTTGGGGGTCATCGATCAGCTTGAGGGTCTTGTCCTCATTGCGGCTGTAATTGGCGGCAAGCCGGTGATGCTTTTCAGGCGCGACGTGGAAGCTGGTATCGACCATGCCGAGGGGATCGAAAATCGTCTCTTGCAGATATTGCGCGAAGGGCTTGCCGGAGATGATCTCGACCAAGGCCCCGCATACGTCGGTGGCGAGGGAATACATCCATTTTTGGCCGGGTTGATAGACCAGCGGGGTCTGGCTGAGCTTGTTCATAAAGCTCATCATGTCGTCATTGCCGCCAAAGCTGCGGACCTTCAGGCCACGATAGATGTGGTCGACAGGGTGCTGAACGCCGACGCCGGGCAGGCCGCCGCCATAGGTCAAACCGCCTGTATGGCGCAGCATGTCACGGATGCTGACGGGGCGATCCAGAGGCTCGGTCTTCATGGTCTCGCCTTCGCCCGATACATAGACCCGCTGATTGGCCCAAGAGGGCACAAACCGCGAGACCGGATCATCGAGCTGGAACAGACCCTTCTCAAACAGGCTCATCAGCGCAATCGAGGTAATGGGCTTGGTCATGGAATAGATGCGGAAGATGGTGTCGTCCGCCATCGGCTTACCGGCGGCCAGATCCATGTGCCCAAAACTACGGAAGAAGGCCTGATGCCCATGGCGGGCTACCGCCACCTGACAGCCCGCGATCCGGCCCTTGTCGATATATTCGCGCTGGAGATGGTCGCTAATGCGCTCGAGGCGCGAAAGGTCAAAGCCGCTGGGGTGTGACATAGGTTGGTCTCTTTGGGCGCTTGGCCCTTATTGGTGTCTTTGAAGCCACGCTAAACACTCAGCGCCAGACTGACCAGAGGATTCACCGGGGAAAACAGCGGTCTCTATCTGGACCAAAGCCCGCTTATCTGTACAATGATAAGATACGAAATTCTGGGAGCAGTTCGATGAGTGATGGTGCCAACGATATCGCAGCGAAGGCCAAGGCCCACGCATGGTCTATGCCAATCGAGGACATCAATGTCGCTGATCCAGAGCTGTTCCGTAATAACAGCTTCTGGCCCTATTTCGAGCGCCTGCGCAAAGAGGACCCGGTCCACTACTGCAAGGACCACGAGTTCGGTCCCTACTGGTCGATCACCAAATATAACGACATCATGTTCGTGGATACGAACCACCAGCTGTTCTCGTCAGAGCCGTCGATCACCATCGCCGACCCGAAGGACGATTTCCAGCTGCCCATGTTTATCGCCATGGACCAGCCCAAGCATGACCTTCAGCGCAAGGTCGTCAGCCCCATCGTCTCGCCCGCTAATCTCGGTCGGCTCGAGAGCACCATCCGCGAGCGGGTCAACACTATCTTTGACGGCCTGCCAGAGGGTGAAACCTTCGACTGGGTGGACAAGGTCTCCATCGAACTGACGACCCAGATGCTGGCCACCCTGTTCGACTTCCCTTGGGAAGATCGCCGCAAGCTGACCTACTGGTCTGACATCACCACGGCTGGCCCATCCTCGCCCCTGTTCGTGTCCGAAGAGCACCGCCGCGCCCAGCTGATGGACTGCGCGCAATATTTCATGGGTCTGTGGAACGAGCGGGTGAACCTGACCGAGCCGGGCAATGACCTGATCTCGATGCTGGCCCACGGCGAGTCCACGCGCAATATGGACCGCATGGAGTTCCTCGGGAACCTGCTCCTGCTCATCGTTGGCGGCAATGACACGACCCGCAATTCCCTGACCGGCGGCGTCTTGGCGCTCAATCAGAACCCGGCGGAATATGAGAAGCTGCGGGCCGATCCCTCCTTGATCCCCAACATGATCTCGGAAATCATCCGCTGGCAGACCCCCCTGGCCCATATGCGCCGCAATGCGCTGCAGGATGTCGAGCTGGGCGGCAAGACCATCAAGAAGGGCGACAAGGTCGTCATGTGGTACGTCTCGGGCAACCGTGACGATGAGGTGATCGAGAACGCCGACAGCTTCATCATCGACCGCGCCCGCGCCCGTCAGCACCTATCCTTCGGCTTCGGCATCCACCGCTGCGTGGGTAACCGCTTGGCCGAGATGCAGCTCAAGATCGTCTGGGAAGAGATCATGAAGCGTTGGAGCTTCGTCGAGGTGATGGGCGATCCGGAATATGTGCCCTCATCCTTCGTCAAGGGCTACTTCAGCCTACCTGTGCGTCTGCACAAGTAGGGCTGGTGCGGGCCAGCCTCTAGTCGCGCAGAAGCTCGTTAATGCTGGTCTTGGAGCGGGTCTGGGCATCGACGCGCTTGACGATGACGGCGCAATAGAGGCCCGGGCCGCCATTGGGGCCGGGCAGGGAGCCTGGGACCAGAACGCTGTAGGGCGGAACCTTGCCCATATGGATTTCGCCGGTCGCCCGGTCGACGATCTTGGTTGAGGCACCAAGGAACACGCCCATCGACAGGACCGCGCCCTCGCCAACGATCACGCCTTCGGCCACTTCTGAGCGCGCACCGATGAAACAGCCATCCTCGATAATGGTTGGAGCGGCCTGAAGCGGCTCCAGCACGCCGCCAATACCCGCGCCGCCGGAAATATGCACATTCTTGCCGATCTGGGCGCAGGAGCCGACCGTGGCCCAGCCATCGACCATCGTGCCCTCATCGACATAGGCGCCGATATTCACAAAGCTCGGCATCAGGATCACATTGCGGCCGATGAAGGCCCCCCGGCGGGCTACAGCACCCGGAACCGCGCGAAGACCTGCTGCGGCGAATTCTTTGTCAGTCCAGTCGGCGAACTTGCCCGGAACCTTGTCCCACCAAGGGCCCATGCCCATCGGATGGTTCATGCTCTCGGCGCTGGTCATGATCTGATTGGCGTGAAGGCGGAAGGATAGCAGCACCGCCTTTTTCAGCCACTGATGAACCTGCCATTCGCCGTCGATCTTTTCGGCCACCCGCGCCGCGCCGCTGTCCAGCAATGAGATGCACTCTTCGACGGCCTCACGCGAGGGGCCGGTCGTGGTGTCGCTGATCTCGGTACGGGCGTCCCAGGCCGCTTCGATGGCAGCTTGCAGGTCGGCGAAGGGCGCGGTCATGGCTTAACTCTCCTGAAGGCGTGCGCCGATCAGGAAGGGCGGCAAACGCGAGGTGCGGTGGTGGACGAAATCGGCGGTGGAGTCTAGGGCATGTTGACCGACCATGACGGTGGTCATGCCCATGGCCGCTGCCGGTTCAAGATTGCGCTCGCTGTCCTCGAAGAACACAGCGCGCTTGGGGTTTAGGCCAAAGGCCTTGGCCATCTTGTCAAAGGTCGAGACGGCAGGCTTGGGCAGATAGTCGGCTGAGGCAATGTGGAAAATATCCTCAAACAGGTCCGCGACCCCCAGCTTGGCCAGCACCCGCTCGGCATGGTCGCCTGAGCCATTGGTGAAGACCAGACGCCGACCGGGCAGCCGCTCCAGCCCCTGACGCAATTCGGCGTCGGCGCTGAGACCATCGAGCGAGATATCATGCACGAAGGTGAGAAACTCTTCCGGCGGCAGGCCGTGATGGGCCATCAGTCCTGCCAAGGTCGTGCCGTGCTCGTGGAAATATTTCTTCTGCAGGGTCCAGGCCTCGTCCCTCGGCAAGCCGGTGAACTGGACCATGAACTCGGTCATCCGGTCGGAGACCAGGGCCATGACCTCCGACTCGCGCGGATAGAGCGTGTCGTCCAGATCGAAGATCCAGCTGTCCACATGCCTCAAATCGGCGGTCATGCGCGGATCAGGGTCCCAGCACCATGTTCGCTGAACAGCTCGACCAACATGGCGTGCGGGCGGCGACCATCGAGAATGACTACAGCATCCACGCCCTGCTCAACCGCGGCAATGGCGGTTTCCAGCTTGGGGATCATGCCGCCCGTCGCCACACCGCTTTGAATGGCGGCCTTGGCTTCGCTGACAGACATCTGACGGATCAGCTTGCCGTCGGCATCGAGCACGCCGGCCACATCGGTCAGGAGCAGCATGCGCTTGGCCTTGAGCGACCCTGCAAGGGCCCCTGCCACCGTGTCGGCATTGATGTTGTAGGTCTGACCCTCTTCGGACACGCCGATGGGGGCGATTACGGGGATGTAGTCCTCATCCGCATAGATCAGGGCCTCGATGATCTTGGGATCAACCTTTTTGGGTTCACCCACAAAGCCCAGATCGACGATCCGCTCGATATTGCTATCGGGGTCGCGGCGAGACTTGCGGGCCC
>CAISGS010000286.1 GCA_903884915.1 uncultured Caulobacteraceae bacterium
GTTGACCGGCTGGTGGTCTCTGCAGAGCGGGTCCTGGTGGTAGACTATAAGACCAATCGCCCTGCGCCCGCGACCATCGACAGGGCCGACCGGGCCTATTTGGTCCAGATGGCGGTCTATGTGGCGGTCCTGCGCGAGGTGTTCCCCGGACGGGCCATCGAGGCGGCGCTGGTCTGGACCGACGGACCGAAACTGATGCCCGTACCGAACGATCTGGTCGCCAAAACCCTTGAGGGCCTGAAGAGCCATTGAACCGTGACAGCAATGGACCTACATGCAAAATGAAGGGCAACATGGAGACGCGAGACCGCTTGAGTCGGGCGCGCAGTTGAGGAACGAACTTATGAGCACGGTCAAGATTACCGACGAGACCTTCGAACAAGCGGTTTTGCAGGCTGAACTGCCCGTTCTGGTCGATTTTTGGGCCGAATGGTGCGGCCCCTGCAAGCAGATCGCGCCGGCCTTGGAACAGATTTCTGAAGAGCTGTCTGGCCTTGTGACCATCGCCAAGCTCAATATCGAAGACAGCCCAACAACCCCATCACGCTATGGCGTGCGCGGCATTCCGACCATGATGCTGTTTCGCGACGGCCAGATGGCCTCGATGAAGGTCGGTGCCATGCCCAAGCAAAAGATCTTGGAATGGCTTCACGAGTCTGGCGTTCAGCCCGCCTAAACCCTTTGGGCCTTTAGCGGGCCTTTTCCAATCGCTCTGCCGCTTCGCACCAGAACCCGAACAGGTCTGGGGCGTAGCTTGGCGGGGTGTAGGCATCGACGCAATCTTCGCTGATCACATCATATCGCACCGGCGAGTGGGCGACGATGGTTCCGGCCATGCAGCCCGGCGCGAAGGCTGGGCTTTCCGCGTCAAACACGCCGCCGATGGTCAAGAGGGTTCGCCAACCGGGGCCACTGATCCTCAGACGGCGCAACGCGCCCGACATATCGGTCGCTGATCCATCCTTGCCCAAGGCTTTGGTCAAGGCCGCCAAGGTCTGGTCCCCGTCGGCGGGGCTGGTCCGCACCAGCCAAGTGTTCTGCTCAACCCAGATCAGCCGGGCCGCGCCGAGGTCGGCGCTCTTGCAGATGCCGGGCAGGGGACCACCCAGAGCCTTAGCCAAACGGGCCTGCGCGGCCTTGTGACCGGACCAGATTTCAAACCGCAGCAAGCGCGACGGCTCAGGCGTCTGAAGGGTGACAAGATCAGGATGGGCGGCGTTAGTCACGATACTGCACTCCGGCCACGTCATAAAATACCGGCGCGGTCACCTTGACCTTCGCCGTCTGATTGCGGGTCGGGGACCAGGCGATAAGGCTCTCGCCCGTGCGGCTAAAGCCATCGCGCAGGAAGCCCAAGGCAATAGAGCCGCCCTCGATCACATTCAGACCCGCCGCCGTGACGTGCCCGACCGGCAAGGTCTTGGGCGCGCTCAACACCATCGAGCCTTCGGGAATGGCAGAGCCATCAACAGCCTCAAACCCGACCATCTGAAGACGGCCCGGCTGCGCAAAGGCCGGCCGCTGTAGCGCCGTGTGACCAATATATCCGCCCGCAGGCCGAAGCATCTTGTTCAGGCCCAGATCATAGGGTGAGGCGCGGCCATCAATTTCGCCGCCGACGACGATGTGGCCCTTTTCGATGCGCAGGATCTCGAGGGCTTCGAGGCCATAGAGGCAGCCGCCAATATCGCGCGCCGCCTTGGCAATCGCCGCCCAGACCGGTTCGATCTGATCCGAAGGTGCATAGATTTCGAACGCGCGCTCACCGCTATAGCTGGCCGCGAGGGTCAAGGTGGGCACCCCGGCCAGTTCGCCAACGTCCAGAGACATGTGACGCGGCACCGCCATCTGCGGCAGTAGGGCGGCGACGACATCCTTGGCCAGGGGTCCTGCGACAGCGACGGCGGCCCAATGTTCCTGCACATTGGCCACAGCGACCTTCAACTGCGGCGCTATGACCTTTCGGACATAGGACAGGTGCGCGGCCATTCGGTCGGCGCCGCCGGTCGAACTGGTCAGGAGGAAGCGGTTTTCCTCCGTACGCCAGACCGTTCCGTCATCCATGACCATACCATCTTCGCGCAGCATAATCGTATAGCGACCCCGGCCGACAGCCAGCTTGCCCACCGTGGTGGCGCAGATCAGCTCAAGGAACAGGGCCGCATCGGGACCGGAAACATCGAACTTGCCCAGCGTCGAGACATCGGTCACGCCCACCTTGGTGCGCACAGTCAAGGACTCGCGATGGGCGGCCTGATGCAGGTTTTCGTTCCCCATCGGATAGGCGCGGGGACGATGCCAATAGCCGACCGGCTGCCAGATCGGCTGTTCAGCGGCGTGGGTCTGGTAAAGCACCGGGCGGCGCCGTGGGTCCAGATGGGCCCCGGTCGCCTCTGCCGCCAGCACGCCCAAGGTCACGGGGGTATAGGGCGGGCGGAAGGTGGTCAGGCCGACCGAAGGCACAGGTCGTCCTTCAGACTTGGCCAGGCGGGCGAGGCCGACCAGATTGCTGGTCTTGCCCTGATCAGTGGCCATGCCCAAGGTCGTATAACGTTTGAGATGCTCAACCGAGCGATAGCCTTCGCGCCAAGCCAGATCGAGATCGGCGGCGGTGACGTCATTTTGATAGTCGACAAAGGCCTTCTTGAGGCTGGCCTGAGGCGCAGGCTCCCAGTCGGCAATGATGTTCAGGGCTACATCGTC
Source organism: uncultured Caulobacteraceae bacterium (assembly GCA_903884915.1). Taxonomy (GTDB): domain Bacteria; phylum Pseudomonadota; class Alphaproteobacteria; order Caulobacterales; family Caulobacteraceae; genus CAISGS01. The sequence continues at coordinate 2,704 of CAISGS010000286.1, forward strand.
GTCGAACGCGCAGGTCGGCGCGGCCTTCGCCTTGGCCTTGGTCGAAGCCTTGCTCCAGCCACTGAGCAGGGTGGCGCTCAGGCCATTAGCCCCGGCAGCGGCCCCGACCGTGGTTTGATTTTGCCGGGTCTGGTCTGGGCTGAAAGATCCTGAAAGTTCGTCCCAAGCCAAGGTGCCGCCCGCCTGCATGTGCAGATGGACCACCGGCGAAAAGCCGCCCGAGACCGCGATCAGGTCGCAGTCTAGAGCCGTGACCTTGCCATCAATTAGGGCGCTGGCCCCCTTGAGACCCTTGGCCGAGCCCTTGGCCGCGATCAGCTTGGCTCCAAAATGGACGGGCAGCTGCGCCATGGCCTTTTGGACCAAGGCACTATGGACCCCATCAGCGGGACGGCTGTCGAGGATAGCGGCAATCGAAGCACCCGCCTCGGCCAAGGCCAAAGCGGTGCGATAGGCATCGTCATTGTCGGTCGTGATAACGGCTCGCGATCCAGCCCGCACGCCATAGCGGCGCAGATAGGTGCGCACGGCTCCGGACAGCATAACGCCGGGGAGATCGTTACCTTCAAACAGGCGGGGCCGCTCGAACGCGCCGGTCGCAAGGATCACCTTGCCTGCCCGCACGCGCCAAAGCCGCTGGGCCAGACCATCGGCGCCGGGGGTTTGGCCGGGCTCAGTCAGGCGCTCTACGAGATTGACCAGATCATGATCATAATAGCCCGCTGCCGTGGTGCGGGTCAGGATGCGCCCACCTGCCGCGATCAGAGCCTCACGGGCCTTGGCGATCCACTGATCGGAGGCCTGCCCGTCGATGGTCGCAGGGTCGGTCAGGAGCGAGCCGCCGAGGCGCTCGTCCTGCTCGGCCAAAATCACCCGCGATCCTGCCGCGCTGGCCGACAGGGCTGCGGCCAAGCCTGCGGGGCCAGAGCCAACCACCAACACGTCACAAAAGGCGGCGCGGTGCTCATAGATATCGGCATCGGCCTTGGTCGGCGGCATACCCAGA
>CAISGS010000287.1 GCA_903884915.1 uncultured Caulobacteraceae bacterium
CCCCCCACTCCCAACCCTCTCCCCCTCAAGGGGGGGAAGGGCTTTTTCCTGCGTCATTGCGAGCGTAGCGAAGCAACCCAGGGGTCTGACACGAAATGACGCGGCAGAGGGCCACGTCCAAACTGTGCTTAAAGGTCTGGGTCCCCGCCTTCGCGGGGAAAACGGAAGACAGGAAACAGGCTCCCTATCCCCCCGCCAGCGCCGCCTTCAGTCCCGAATAGTTGGGTTGGTCGATCTGGACCTGGTCGATGATGCTGGCGCGCATGTGGGCGAGCAGGGTGGGGGCGGTGATGTCGATGGTGCCTTCGCGGATGGCTTGGCATAGGGCGGTGTTGAGGCTGGCAAAGTCGCCTTCCTCACCCATCAGGTCCTGAAGCCGGGTGGTCGCAGAGGCCTCGGCAGCGGCTCCATGCTCGATCTCGCGGCGCAGGGTCAAAAGCGCGTTGACGGCGACGCGGGCGAGGAACACGTCGCGGTCCTTCAATTGCGGCGCGGCGCGGGTCTCGATGAAGCCGATCACGGCATCAACCAGTTCTAGGGCGGTGGGTTGTTCGATCATGCGACGGCCTCCAGAAGCGTAATCAGATCAATCTCGGTCTCGCTGGTGCGGCGCCCGATCATGGCGCGCTCGACCGAGGTGTCGGCCCCATTGGCGAAGGACAGGTACATGGTCATGCACATAATCCCCCACTTCATCGAGCCGAGCATCTGCCAGTACTTGACCCGCTCCAGCGCGATCGGGGTGCCGCCCGCCGCCTCATAGGCGTCGAGCAACTGGCTATAGTCGCCAAAGCCGCCGACCGGCTTGGCATGGTTGCCAAAGCGCCAAGAATTGACGCAGATCCAACCGAGATCCTCCGCCGGATCGCCCAGATGAGCCAGTTCCCAGTCGAGCACGGCGCGCAGGCCGTCCTCGGGGTGGATCATCAGATTGCCGTTGCGAAAATCGCCATGGACGAGGGTCTGGCGCTCGAGGGCCGGAGCGTGGCGCTTGAGGTGAACCAAGGCCGCCTCAATGATCGGGCGTTCGGCGCCGCAGCCACGATAGACCGCCTCGTACTTTTCCAATTCCACCAGCGCGCTGGAATGGGCGACCTCGGGAAGGCCTTCGAGGGGAATGGCGTGAATCTGGGCCAGCACCGCGCCGCATTGGGCAGCCAGCTTTGGGCGGATGGCGGCGAAGGCGTCGTTACGGACGATTCGGCTGCCCAGGGTCTCACCCTCGACCTTGCCCATGACATAGGCTTCACCCACCCCGTCAGCCTCTTTGAAGACATAGGGCACGGTGGGGACCGGGGCACCGCGCGCGGCGGCGGCGCGGATCAGGGCGGCCTCGGTGGCCAGCGGCACGGCATTGCCAGAGCCGGTTGGGCTGTCTGGACGGCGGCGCAGGATCAGAGGCACGTCACCGCCGGGCGTGTTGGCAAGGATGGACCAGGTCTCTTGGCTGGCTCCGCCCGACAGGCGGCGAAGGTCGCTCGCGCCCGTCGCGCCCGGGGCAAGTTTTTCGGCGACCTGATTGATCGCCCGTTCCAAATCAGCAGCTTCCATGCGGCGGCTCCCTAAAGTCTTGTTCTTACCCCTACTGTGACGGGTCTGAAGCCCTAGGCCAAGCCTCACCCAGCGTCAGTGAGGCCCATTGCCGCCTGCCAATCGAACAACTCCCCCAAAATCCGCACCGCTAAGCCCCGTTGGCTGGTCAGGCTGGGGTCTCGGGCGAGGATCAGGCGGGCATCGTCAGCGGCTGCGATGATTAACTCGCGATGGGCGATGGGGTCCGCGAACCGATAGGCGGGAAAGCCGCTCTGTTTCAGGCCCAGAGGATCGCCGCCGCCGCGTAGCTCGAGATCGCGCTCGGCAATGGCAAAGCCGTCGTCGGACTTGCGCAAGATGTCGAGCCTTGCCTCACCGTTCTTGCTCAGGGGCGGGTCATAGAGCAGGACGCATGAGCTTTCCCGCGCCCCGCGTCCAACCCGTCCGCGCAGTTGGTGCAGTTGCGCCAGCCCGAACCGCTCGGCCTGTTCAATGACCATGATCGAGGCATTGGGCACATTGACCCCGACCTCAACGACGGTGGTGGCCACGAGCACCGAGACACGTCCCTCGGTAAAGGCAGTCATGACCGCGTCCTTTTCAGCCGCTGGCATCTGGCCATGGACCAGACCAACGCTGGGGCCGATCAGCTTGCGCAGGTCCTCGGCGCGGGCTTCTGCCGCCGCCAGATCGATCAGTTCGGACTCGGCCACCAGTGGGCAGATCCAGAAGGCTTGAGCCCCCGCCGAGACAGCCGTCTTGAGGCGCTGAACAATCTCGCCCATGCGCGGGGTCGGCACGGCGCGGGTCGCAACAGGGGTGCGGCCCGGCGGCTTTTCATCAATGCGCGAGACATCCAGATCGCCATAGAGCGTCAGTTCCAAGGTGCGCGGGATCGGTGTGGCGCTCATGGCCAAGAGGTGCGTTGCCGGTCCCTTGTCTTGCAGTCGCCGCCGTTCAGCCACACCAAACCGGTGCTGCTCGTCGATGACGGCGAGGGCGAGGTGAGCGAAGTGGACATCGTCTTGGAACAGGGCGTGGGTGCCGACGGCAATATCCACCTCACCAGCGATCAAGGCCCGCAGCTTTTCGGCGCGTCCCGGCCCCTTATCACGGCCCGTGAGCAACATGAGGTTCAGTCCCTGCGCGGCCAAGGGCGCCTTGAGGGTCTCATAGTGCTGGCGGGCGAGAATTTCGGTGGGGGCCATCAGGGCCGATTGGCGACCAGCCGCCGCGACATCAGCCATGGCCAGCATGGCGACCACGGTCTTGCCCGATCCGACATCACCCTGCAGCAGGCGGCTCATCCGCTCACCGCCCATCAGATCGCCGCGAACTTCAGACAGGCTGCGGCGCTGGGCACCGGTCAGGGCGAAGGGAAGGGCCGCCTCCATCGCGTCGGACAGGGCACCGGCCCCAATGGCCGGGGCCGGATCGCGCCGCCGCGCCGCCTTACGCTGGGCCATGGCCATCTGATGGGCCAAGAGCTCGTCATAGGCCAGCCTCATCCGGTGGGGGGCGTCGAGCTCCAGATCATCGGGGGTCTTGGGGTCGTGCAGACGCTCCAGCGCCTCGCGCCAGCCCATCCATTTGCGTTTGGCCAGCCAAGCCGGGTCCTGCCATTCGGGCAGGTGTGGCGCGCGATTTAGAGCTTCACCGGCCAACCGCCGCAGGGTGCGAGAGGGAAGGCCCGCCGTGGTGCCATAGACCGCCTCGATCCGTGGGATGTCATCGACCCGTCCAGCATCGAGCATGAAGTCGGGATGGGCGATTTGAAGCTCGGAGCCGAACCGCTCGACCTTGCCACTGACCGCGCGCGCGGCCCCGACGGGGTGCTGTTCCTCAAGGTGGGGACCGCCGCCCTTGAACCAGGTCAGGAACAGGAAACCAGTCTCGTCTAGGGTCCGGACTCGCCATGGCCCGCCGCGTCGCGTGGGGGCGAGGTGGGCATCGATCCGCACGACAAAGGTCTGGACCTGACCATCAACCGCCATGTTGGCAGTGGTGGGGCGACGGTCGATCAGGCCCTGCGGACAGAGGAACAGCAGGTCGCGCACACGCGGTCCCGCCGCCTTTTCCACCAAAGGCGCGATCTTGGGTCCCACGCCCTTGAGCGAACTCGCGGGGGCGAACAGGGGAAAGAGAATCTCCGGTCGCATAAATGCAGTATAGCGCGACTGGCCGCTAAGGGCGCGACGATCTATATCGCTCTTCAAGACGCTTATGATGAGGACAGGACTATGGGTAACTCAGTAGACGAGGTTCGGTTGCGGCGTGTGAAGTTCCGCGCTTGGCATCGGGGCTTTCGGGAAGCCGACCTGATCCTCGGCCCCTTCGCGGACCAATTTCTGGACGGGTTCACCTCGGCCCAGATGGACGCTTTCGAAACCCTGATCGATGAGGCTGACCAAGACCTCTATGGCTGGATCGTGGGGCGCATCGAAACGCCGCCAGAGTTCGACGGAGAAATATTGAATTTAATCAAAGATTTCCGCTTCAAAGCTCATGCGGTGCGTGGGGATGGGCGGGGGGCCTAAATCCCCTTCCAGTCCCGAAAAGAGATCACGCCTGCGGGTGGGTCTTGGTCGGTGCGGGCCAGATCGACCATCAAGGGCACGATCTCTTCGGGCGCAGGCAAGGTCATGGGGTCTTCACCTGGGAAGGCCACCTTTCGCATCTGGGTTCTCATACCGCCTGGATTGACCACGCAGGCCTTAACGGGCGTATTGGCCATCTCATCGCAATAGGAGGCGACGAGGGCCTCCAGCCCAGCCTTGGCCGCCGCATAGGGCCCCCAGAAGGCGCGAGGCGTTTTGGCCACGCTGCTGGTCAGGAAGATCAGGCGACCTGCATCGGACAGGCGCAACAGCGGATCCATCGACCGGATTAGGCGATAGTTGGCGGTCAGGTTGATGCCGATGACCCGGTCAAAGGGCTTGGGGTCAATATGGGCCACGGGGGTCAGGCCGCCGAGGTAGCCAGCGGCTCCGACCAGAATGTCGAGTTTCTGATAGCGTTCATAGAGG
>CAISGS010000288.1 GCA_903884915.1 uncultured Caulobacteraceae bacterium
CCCTTAAAATTCACCCGACCACCGGCTCTAGACAGGGCATGGATTTCGGGTCACTTGGCAGCCATGCGCTTTCGATCCTTGGATTCCTTGCGAGGCCTAGCGGCCCTTGCCGTGGTCTTTCACCACTGCCTGCTGACCCTGCCTGCCAGTGCCTTTGGCCGCGGGGAGATTGCGTGGTGGTTTGCGGTTACCCCCCTTCGACTTTTGATCGATGGACCGGGCGCGGTGCTGCTGTTCTTTGTTTTGAGCGGATTTGTGCTGGCGGCTTCAATCGACGCGGGACAGCAGCACGAGGGTGCGCGCTTTGACTATGGCCGCTTTGCTGCCAAGCGGTTCTTGCGGATCTATCCGCCCTTCGCGGCCATTATCTTAGCGTCCGCAGGCCTTTATCTGCTGGTCCAGCCCACGCCCGTCGAGGGTCTGAGCGGATGGTTCAACCGTCAATCTTGGGCCTATCCTGTAACGCCACAACTGATCTTAGGCCATTTGCTGATGACCGATCAGCATCGCGATATGAGCCTGATGAACGTGATGTGGAGCTTGGTGCACGAACTACGCATCTCGCTGATCTTTCCATTGGTGTTTTTCAGCCTGAAAGCTCGGCCTATCACGACCTTGGTCGTCACGGCCCTCATGAGCGCAGGGGCGAACTATGCGTTAGGCCACTACAGACTAGATCCCGTGACCCAGACCCTGTGCGGATCGACACAATATGTGCTGATGTTCGCGGTCGGAACTGTGCTGTTCCTTAATAACAAAACCCTGACGGCGCTCGTTCAAGGGACCCGAGGGTTTGGGGCCATCGCGCTGGTGCTTGGTGGGGCTTGGCTATTTTATCAGCCGCGCTCGATGCCGGTCATCGGCCTATGGGGAACCGGCCTCGCGGCCTGCTGCTATGTGATTGCGGCCTTTTCCAGTCCGACCCTTGTGCGCCTCCTCACGGGCGGAGCCGCCTCTTGGCTGGGTAAGGTATCCTACAGCCTCTATCTGGTGCATCTGCCGATCCTGCTGACACTGCTGCACCTGTTCTCAGGTCAAGTGCCCCTGACCGTCTTGTTGGCCGCGACGGTGGTTCTGTCCTTGATCGCTGCAGGCCTGTCCTATCGCTGGATCGAAAGCCCCGCCATCGCCTTCGGGCGCAAGGTCACCCAGCCAAGGCCAATACAGACTAGCTAAGCCGGTCAGCGACCAAACGTCCGGCAACGGCGCAGATCGCTGTCAAGCTGGTTCCCCAAACCATATCCACGACCGCCACCTTGACCGTAAAGCCATTCAGGGTTGCCAGATTGGTCAGGTCATAGGTGCCATAGGCCAAGGCCCCGAACAGGGCACCAAGCAGAGCTACCTGCGCCAGACCCATCGACGGGTCCGATGGCCGAACAGCAAAGACCAAGATGCCAACCACATAGGCGGCATAGAACAGGCCCGCCACGGCGATGTTAGGCACGGCCCGCATCAGAGAGCCCATCTCTTGGCGATAGAAACCGCCCATGGCTGAAAGCCAGACATAGTCTATTCCTAAGAACACCAGCAGGGTGGCGGCATAGATCATCAGGCTGCGGGTCATAGGCGAGGTCTCCAGACCAACTTAGCAGGTCTAATTTCAACTTAGGCCATGGGCCGCGCAGGTCAATTGACGGTGCGGTTGATCTCAGGGTCGAGGGGCACGATCTCCAAACCACCAGGCCAGAGCCGTTGCGGCCGAAAAGCTGATGGTTTCAAGGCTTGAGGCGATCATCTGAGAGGATCGATCACTGGCGCCGCCGGACTGATAGACGAGCACAAACATGACCGCGAACAGGATCCACAACAGAAGGGTCAGCACCGGCCGGGTCAAGCTGCGAACCGCCGCGACCCAGCGATAGCTGTCCTCCGGTCGGTCGGCCTCGATTGAGGCGTTCAGCCCGGCATAGGAGCCTTGAACCTGAGCGAGCCTTTGCGCCTGAAGGGCTTCTTGCGATTTTGAGGTCTGGGCCATTTCCAACATCGCCCGTTCGTGGGCGATTTCTTGAGCCCGATCCTTGCGTTTTTCTCGCAGTTCCAAAAGGCCGACGCCGCGATTGGCAGCCGAGCCCAAGGCTCCCATCACGGCACCGACTGCCCCGCCGCTGAGGCTGTTCAAGATGTCCATTGTCTTTGTGCCCCTAGCCTATCGCCATGATCCAGACCTCGCCGCGACCGCCATCGCCGCCCTTGCCCGAGGTTGAGCTGGCCCGGCAGGCCCCGCCGCCACCGCCGCCGCCGCCGGGTAGGCCACCATTGCCGCCTGCACCGCCATTGCTCGAGGCTGAGGCCGATCCCCCGCCTCCGCCGCCGCCAGTGCCTCGCGTCCAAGCCTTGCCTGCGCCTGCTATGCCAGCGCCGCCGAGCGAGGTCGCCCCCGTGCCACCAAGCGCTCGCCGGAGGGGCCCACCGATCGCATGACCTTGGCCACCATTGCCGCCCGACCGCTGCGTCGAAGCTGTGTCCAGCGCACCGCCGCCGCCGCCCGCGCCGGGCCCCGCGCCGATCCCATCTGCGCCGCTACCCGCAACACCGTTCGAGACCGATGCTCCACCGGCGGCACCCGAACCGAAAGACCCCGCGCCGCCTGCGCCCCCCACGCCCGTGTTCAAGAGCCCGCCCGCGCCGCCGCTCGCCGATAGGACCACCGAGCCGCTCACAGACAGGGTTGTCACGCCGCCAGCATTTCCATTTCGGCTACTGTTGGTCCCTGTAGAGCCAAGGCCACCAGCGCCACCAGCGCCTACCGTCAAGGTCAGGGGGCCGGTAAGCTCTGAAAGATCGAAGGTCTCGGCGACATAGCCCCCGGCCCCGCCGCCGCCGCCGCCGATCCGGTTGGCGGTCGCATCGCCGCTCGCGCCACTGGCCCCGCCGCCGCCTGCACCGACCAAAATCACCTCAAGCCGCTGAGCCCAAGGCGGAATCGTGTAGGTCCCGTTGGCGGTGAAGAGATCGACTTGGCTGCGTACCGCGCCCTTTGGGAAATTGACCTTGCCGCTGGCCCGGGTGACGTCAAAGGCCGTCTGCCAAGCGCCACCGTCGGCGCTGACCTTGAGGCTGAAATCTTCCGATGCCAAGAGGCCCAACTCCGCCCGTCCGGACCATCCGCTTTGGAACAGCATCGACAGAACCCCATTGGCGAGATCCTTATTCAGCGTTTGGCGCAGGTCACCATCGCCGCCGTCGCTGGCCGGTTTGCTGGTCAAGAGCAGACGGTTCAGGCGCAGGCTTACAGGGTTATTGGTATCGGCGCTCGTTCCCACACCGAGCCGCTGGACATTGTTGATGATCGAGAGGTCCGCGCCCGCTGATCGCCATTGCTGGCCATCAAAGACCACCAACCGGTCCACATCTCGCAGCCAAGCCACCGTGCCTTCATCGACCGCAAAGGCCGACCAGATTCCGGCTTCAAACCGCATGACCGATCCGGCGGCATAGCCTGACCAAGCGGTACCGGAGGGGGATGGGGCTAGAATGTAGAGGCTGCCATCCTTTGGCGAGGCGGGCGCGGAGGCGAGGGTCTGGGTCTCGACCGCCATCTGCACAAGCCCATCAAGGCGGGCGAAGGCTTCGTTGACGGTAACATGTTTCTGAGCCTGACCGGCAGCCACATAGGGCAAGGCCAGTCTTGGGGTCGCATCATTCGACAAGGGACAGTCTCCTCGGCGACCGTGAACGTCACGAACCGCCGAGGATCAGTCTGAGGCCGCAAAGGCGGCCGGGGATTATTCTGCGGCGACCAGATGGGCGCCGGAGGTCAGGGCCGTCTTGGCAATGAGGTCCGCCTTGGCCGCCTCATATTCACCTGCGAGCTTGTCAACAAACTCGGCCACGGACTGCATTTCCTTAACCGCGCCAATACCTTGGCCACAGCCCCAGATATCGCGCCAAGCCTTGGCCTCTTGGTTTCCACCCGAGCCGAAGTTCATCTTCGACGGGTCGCTGACCGGCAGATTTTCAGGATCAAGTCCGGCCTTAACGATGGACGGCTTCAGATAGTTGCCGTGAACACCCGTGAACAGGTTGGAATAGACGATGTCGTCGGCGGCCGACTCCACGATCATATCCTTATAGCCCTGATCGGCATTGGCTTCCTTGGTCGCAATAAAGGCCGAGCCCATATAGGCAAGATCTGCACCCATGGCCTGAGCCGACAGGATCGCTGCGCCATTGGCGATGGAACCAGACAGGGCGATCGGACCATCGAACCATTCGCGGATCTCTTGAACCAGCGCGAAGGGCGACAGGGTGCCCGCATGGCCACCGGCACCGGCGGCAACAGCGATCAGACCATCTGCGCCCTTTTCAACAGCCTTGCGTGCAAAGCGGTCGGTGATGATGTCGTGCAGGACGACGCCGCCATAGGAGTGGATGGTCGTGTTGAGATCTTCACGGGCACCCAGCG
>CAISGS010000289.1 GCA_903884915.1 uncultured Caulobacteraceae bacterium
CGCTCATCGGTCAGGGTCAACTGCACCTGCGACCAGGGCAGGTCCAGATGGCTGAGGGCTTCATAAAGGGGCACGGGCGTGGTGCCGCCACTGAGGGCAAGGCAGGCCGTCCCGCGCGCGGCAACCGCGGCAACTATGGCCGATCTAATGGCCTCGACCGCAGCAGATTGAAGGGCGGCCATATCGGCGAAGCGGTGCTCGGCGATCCTGTTGGCCATGGCCCTAGGCCTCTTCCGCAACGTGACGAAAGGCGATGTGCTTTGAGCCCAAGAAGTTGATCATCAAACCCGCCGCTGTGCCGATGGCCAAGGGAATGACCAGCCAGCGCTCAAGGCTAGGAACCACCATAATGGCCAGACTATAGGCGGCGATATTGATCGCGCCGCCGGTGCCTTGAACGAGAAAATAAAGACCGGCCTCTTTGGCCGTGTTGCGGCCAGACTGGGCCCTAAAGGTCCAGAGCCGATTGAGGGTCCAGGTGGCAAAGACGGCAACGAGGAACGAACAGAGCCGGGCGGTGAAATGATCCAGATGGGCCAGCCCAACCAACCCATAGAGCACGCCGCCATCGACGACAAAGCCAACGCCGCCCACAACGCAAAAGCGCATGAAGGCGGGGTCCAGAAGGTCGAGGATCTTGGCAAATAGGGGAACGCGCCTCGCCAAGCGCAGGCCTTGCTCAAAGAGGTTTACGCCCCAAGCCCAAAGCGCATCCCAGGTTTGACCGGGCGTATCCTTGGCCAGCCTTTGGGCCACGACAGCAGCCGCTAGAGGGATGATCCAAGCGACGCGGGCCTGATAGCGGGGGAAGGGACCGGAAAGGACCCCGCAGACGGCCGCATTGATCACATAGCCCGCTAGCAAAAGGCCAACGGCGGTCATGGCCTTGATGGCGTCTTGGTCAAAGCGCATCTGTTTTTGACGGAAGGCTTGAGCCACCTCTCCTCGTACCAGACGCCAGAGCAGGAACACCCCAGCCAGAACGAAGATGGTGGTGTGCCAAGCGCGCAAGGGATCCATCCGCAAACGCGAGCGGCAGGCCGCGCGGTCGGTTTTACACTTGGCAGCGTCTGGGATCAGCAGAGGAAGGTTGGTGTCACCCCAATAGCGGTCATTTAGGAAGACATAGGGATTGCGCAGCGGGTCCTCGACATAGATCAGGTTGAGCTGCCACCACCAGTTTTGCAGTGACGCGGTGACCTGACCCAGCGGATCATGCAGGACCGTGTTGAACGCAAACCGAAACTCTTCCTTGCCGAGCGCGACGCGATCCTCATAGGCCAGTCGATTGAACAGCCCGATCCCGGCCGTCCCCGACCACAGGATCTTGTCGCTGTCATCGAGGGCCTGATGCCGAAAGCGGCACAGCACATAGGGCGTCCCGCTGTTGCAGGCTTCGCGCAGATAGTTTCGGCCGGGCCCATCGGCCAAGACGCGGGCGATAAGGAAGGGCGGCCGACGTAACTCTTCGCCCCACTTGGCCTTGACCGATTGGGCATAGAGGGCGTTGGCGGCAAAGCCGGTGATCACGGCGGCCATGATCAGGCTGGCGCGCACAAAGGTCTCGCGGCGATCCGCCTTCAGCAACACCATCAGTCCCGCGCCAATCACCGCCAAACCAAGGGCCGTCATGGTGTGGGAGCCGTGGAAGCTTAAGGCGAGCGAAAGAAGGCACCAGTTGAAGATCTGAGCGCGGCGGCTCAGCGTGTGGCGATAGATCAGCAGCAGAACGCCGCAAAGTAGAGCCACCCCGGCAAAGACGTCCGGCATGGCAAAGCCTGCGAACAGGGGCAGAGAGGTGCCCATTGCGATGAGCAGACTAACCGGGATAAAGGTCCAAGGCTTGGCAAGCGGAGCTATGGCCTTCGAGAGCCGCCAGGCCGGCCACAGGGCGAGTAGGCCTTGGATCGCGGCGACGAGCCACAGACTGCCCAGAGCGACTCCGGCATAGAGAAAGACGCCGTAATAGGCCGATCTGGCCCCCATTGAGGTGAGCGCAAACCGTTCATCCGTGCGGTGCTCTGCAGCTTCGGCGATGTCGGCTGGATCGGTCAGGACAATGGGAGGCTTCCAGTTGCCAACAATGTCCCGCACCACTGTGCGGCCCTGATCGTAATAGTCATCTGTGTCTGTAAAGACCGACGGACGGCCATTCACCGCGATGACGGCGAGGAGGAAAAGGGTTCCCAGCCAGAGCGGCCATGACTTCCAGATCTGCCTCATGCGAAGCTTTGCCGGGCTTTAGCGACGAAGGGTGAAGACAGAGGCGAGAAAGCCGGATGCGGCGATCTGAATGCTGGCCGTCACCGCGGTCAGGGAAATGACCAAGATCCGAACCACGCCATTATAGACAATCGGTCCAAATCCCACGCTCGCCCAGTGGCCCAGAGCAAAGACGGTTCCCGCACAGCCGGCAATGAACAGGACCAAGGCCCCTTGCAAGATTGGCTCCAAGGTCATGCCGAGGAGGAACTTCTTCATGCTGCCTGCAGGCGGCAGAACCCCTTCCATCATCGCATAGCGACGGGCCAGAGCGCTGAACATGACCAACTGCGTGCCGATCAGGAACGAGAAACAGGCGGCGACGAGCGTATGGATGTCGAGCTGAATATGGGGCGTCACTTGGATCGCCCCGCGCGCCAACATCGAGGTGCCCGCGACGCCCAGACCGATCATGACGAGGCCCGGAAAGAGGAACAGCCATTCCGGGCTATGGAGCAACAGGAAGCGCAAATGGCGCCAACCATCGCGCCAGGTCTTCAGATGGGGAGGGCGCGAGCGGCCATCGGGGCGAAGGGTGGTTGGGACCTCTTCGATGCGGCGCTCATGCAGGGCCGACTTGACGACCATCTCGCTGGCAAATTCCATGCCGGGGCTTTGTAGGCCAAGGCTGAGCATGGTTTCGCGGTTAAAGCCGCGCAGACCGCAATGGAAGTCGCTGACAGGGATCTTAAAGAACAGCTTGCCCAAGAAGGACAGGACCGGATTGCCCAGATAGCGGTGCAGGAAAGGCATGGCCCCCTTTTCGATGCCGCCAAGGAACCGGTTGCCCATGACCAGGTCCGCGCCATCGCGCAGACGCTCGACCATGGTGTCTAGATTTTCGAAATCGTAGCTGTCATCAGCATCGCCCATAATGACAAATCGGCCGTGGGCAGCGCGAATGCCGCCGATCAGGGCTGCGCCATAGCCACGCTCTGGCACCGCGACCACGCGTGCGCCTTCGGCCTCGGCCATGCCTTGCGAGCCATCGGTCGAGCCATTGTCCGCGATCAGGACCTCGCCGGAAATGCCGGTACGTTTGAAGAAGCCCAAGGCCTTGCGAACGCAAACCTCAATGGTTTCAGCCTCGTTCAAGCAAGGCATGAGGATCGTCAGCTCTACCGACGACTTGCCCGCGCCCACGTTCTTATCCGAAGAGGTTTGGTCTTGCCCTGAAGACAAGCGGTCACTGATCAGTTCCGCAGCCATATCGCTCTCACTTTGCAAATCACGATTGCGAGAGGGAGATACGCCTTTCTGATCAAGGTGCAAGCCCTGCTGAGCAGTTCAATCCCGAATTGATGCCAATTGCCTAAAGTCCGAGCGCGTGGCGCATGACTTGGAAGATGTAACTTTCTTCGACGACACCGTGGAACAGGTGCGCCTGAGGGCCGCCCGCAAAGATGGCCACGTCCTCACCGCTGTGAGCCGCGCTGATCATGGGGACCGTCGCTTGTTGGGTAAAGCTGGGGTCCTTGGTGTCTACGGAGGACAGATCTTCGCGATGGTTTTCACCATGCGCGCCGCCCGGGCCGGTCGCATAGCTGAGGATGGCGTAGGGCTTTTTATCCTTGGCCAACCCGCCCGTATTCTCGTCAGAGGCGAGGCCGAGAATGGCATCATTGCGGGCGGCATAGCCCGAGATCACCAGTCCATGACTGTGGTCCGCCGTGACGATGATTAGGGTGTTCTTCATGTCGACCTTGGCCATGACGGCGGCGATGGCTTTAGAGAATTCTTCAGTTTCGGTCAGGGCCCGGTAGGCATTGCCTGCGTGACTGCCCATATCGATCCGTCCCCCCTCGACCATCAAGAAATAGCCCTTTGGGTTCTTGGAGAGGATGTCGACGGCGGTGGTGGCCATCTGGGTCAGGGTCGGCACATCCGCGCCTTGGGTCGCACGATCAGCTTCATAGGGCAGGTTTTCTTGGTCAAACAGTCCGAGCACATGATCCATCTTGGCGGGGTCAAGGCTCTTCAACTCCGTGACCGTCATCACCGCAGCCGTTCGTGGACCAGTTGTGGTCAGCCAGGTCTGGATCAGGTCGCGGCCATCGGCGCGGCTGCCACCGTGGTCTTTTGGCAAAAAGCGAGACCGTCCCCCGCCCAAAGCGACATTGAGGCGGGTTGAGTTGGGGGCTTCAACCAATTGACGGGCAATATCCTTGCATCCGGCGGCCTTGGCCTGCGCAGACATGTTCTGGTCGCCTTCCCAGTCACGATCGGCGACATGGGCATAGGTCGAGGCGGGCGTGGCGTGGGTGATGCGCGTGGTAGTGACCGCACCGGTCCAGCGCCCCTTGGCCTTAGCCATTTCTGCCAGTGTGGTGACCGCTGCTCCTGCAACGGAGGGGCAACTGTTGACGATGACGGTTCCATCAACGCCGATTGTGCCATTGCGGGTCTTTACCCCGGTCAGCATGGCCGAGGCGCTCGCGGCACTATCTGTGACCATCCTGTCGTCGCTATAGGTCTTGGACAGGGCCAGATAGGGCAGGGCCTCGAAGGACAGGCTGTTGGACTCGCCATCTACGCCGCGAGACTGACCCTCATGGATACGCGAGGCGACGATGGTGCTGATGCCCATGCCATCGCCAATGAACAGGATGACGTTCTTAGCCTTGCCGGTATTGGGTTGCTGGGCCAGCGCCTTGTTTAGCGTCGCCAGACCGCTGACATAATAGGGATTGGAGGTCTGATGTGCTGCCGGTTCTGCGGCGAGGGCTGTTCCGCTGATCGTCAGGGCCAAAAGCAGGCCGCTCAAGGGGCGCAGGGCGGGATAGGACATGACGATCTCCGGTGGTGGCCGGGTCTGTCTAGGCCATCGGCCGGATCAAGGTCTAGTGCGTCACGAAAAATTCAATTTCGAAAGCGCCTTTCGGGCCAGACTGGGGTGTTTTTAAGCCCCCTTGCCCCGAGGGCTCATCCCGCCATCTTCAGGGCGATCAGACCCGCGCCGCCGGCAAGGATGCGCCAGATCGCAAAGGGCATGAAGCCATAACGGGTGACAAAGGCCAGCATCGACTTGACCACCACCCAGCCGGACAGGAACGCGACGACAAATCCAATGGCGATCAGTCCGCCCTGATCGAGGCTGAGACTGTCCTTGGCCCGATAGAGGTCGAGCGCAAAGGCCGCGCCCATGGTCGGGATGGCCAAAAAGAATGAAAACTCCGCCGCTGAGCGTCGGTCCCCGCCCAAAAGCACGGCCCCGACGATGGTCGCTCCAGACCGGGAGATGCCCGGCACCATGGCCAAGGTCTGGAAGAAGCCAATGCCCAGCGCCGTCAAAAGCGGATAGCGCATGGCATCAAACTGGCGCGGCGGCGGGCTGAACCGCTCAATCGCGGCCAAGACAATGCCGCCAAGGATCAGGGACCAACAGATCAGACGCGGGCTTTCAAACAGGACCTGCTTGATCAGATCATGGAAGGCCAGACCCAGAACCACGGCCGGAATGAAGGCGACAATGACGCTGACCGCAAAACGTCTCGCCTCTGGGCTGGATGGAATCTGGACCACCACGGTCCACAGGCGCTGAAAATAGAGCGCCACAACCGCCAAGATCGCGCCCATCTGGATCAGGACGGTAAAGGTGTCCCAATCGGCCACCTTCAGGCCCAGAGCCTGCTCGGCCAGCAACAGGTGCCCCGTCGAGGAGACCGGTATGAACTCGGTCAGCCCCTCAATCAGGCCTAAAACTACCGCTGAAAGCCAATCTGGCATGGTCCGATCCCGTCACGTCGCGCCTATCGTTCTGATCTAGCATGCGTCGCGGGGGGGATGGCTAGGGCTAAGGCGAGGGGGCGCGACAAGTTCCCCGCCTCCCCAACTGAGAGTCGTTCGCGCTGTAATCGGTGAGGGTGAGACGATAGGATGGCACAATGTCCGGTTCACACACCTCCTCCACCCCAGGCCTTAGCTTGGAACAGTCTGCCGTCCTGACGCGGCGGGCGACAAGCCTGTCGGTGC
>CAISGS010000290.1 GCA_903884915.1 uncultured Caulobacteraceae bacterium
CCGCCAAAGCCGGTGGCGGAACTGATGATCAGGATCTGCCCCCTGCCCCGGCCCAGCATGGCGGGAATCAGTTGGGCCAAGCCATTGACCACGCCCATCAGGTTCACATCGATGGTCTTGCGGAACAGCTCTGGATCAGGACGACGCGAATCCACCGGCAGATAGACGCCCGCATTGAGCACCGCCAAGGCGATTGGGCCGAAATCCTGCTCGATGGCCGAGACAGTCTGGGCCATGGCGGCAGTATCAGACACATCTGCGGCAAAGACTGCAACCTGACCGGGATGGGCCTGCGCCAAGGCCGTTAGAGCCTCAGCCCGCCGCGCTGTGACCGCCACGCGCCAGCCCTGGCTAACGAGGCGGTGGACCAAAGCCTCACCAATACCTGAACTGGCCCCCGTGACCCAGGCTATGCCATCGGCTGGTGTAGCAGGACGCGCCATCAGGCATGAGCTCCCTTGGGTTTGAGCCCTTGGACCAGATCATTGACCGCTGAAATCATCTGCCAAACCCCTTTGAGACGATAGGGCCCCTCGATAACGGCAAAACAGAGGCACTCCCGGTCCGGCGAGACGCGCGGACTATGCTCGACCGTCTCATCGGCCACGCAGACATCGCCGCGCTCATAGAGACCCTGCCCGTCGCTAAAGGCCCCTTCCAGCACCAGCGTCAGTTCCAAGCCGCCATGGCTATGGCGCGGAATGGTTCGCCCCGCTGCCAGTCGCACCAGACGCGCCTGTGGCCAGCCGGGGACCGGATATTCCTTCATCCCGGGCAAGGTGCTGATCCAGTCGATCTCTGAGATGGGCTTACCAATCACCTCGGCCAGCGGCGCAGGCAAGGAGGCGGGGCTGGGGCGCGGCGCACGCACCGGCGCGTCCATGGCCGAAAAATCGAAATCCCCCAGAGGCCGCGCCTCGAAAGACGGCTCATCGCCATCGAGCAGGCAGCCGCCAAGGCTTTCCCAGAGCGACACAAAACTTTGGTTTTCCGGCCGCAGCGCCAAATGGGCGTCCATCAGCAATCGCGCTGAAGGCGACAGCGAACCAGCCGCATAATCCAGATAGATTGACTCCACGAACCCTGCCTCGTCGTTTTCGTTGTGCGGTTTACGTTGAACCTTGGCTTTTGGATCACCACCTGACTTGCGAACCGGCGGCATTTGGGCCAAGCCTGACATTGGAACACGGTAAGGGTTTAGTTCATGTCTTCGGCCCGCAGCGTCATCGACGCCATCGGCAATACGCCACTGATCCGCCTCAACCGGGCGAGCGCCGCCACCGGATGCGAAATCTGGGGCAAGGCGGAATTTATGAACCCCGGCCAGTCGGTCAAGGATCGCGCCGCGCTCTATATCATTCGTGACGCCGAGCAGCGCGGGCTCTTGCGTCCCGGCGGCCTGATCGTCGAGGGCACGGCGGGCAATACGGGCATTGGTCTGGCCATGGTGGCCTCTGCGCTGGGCTATCGCACCGCCATCGTCATTCCTCGCACCCAGAGCCAAGAAAAGAAGGACGCCATCCGCCTGATGGGTGCCGAACTGATCGAGGTTGATGCCGTCCCCTACGCCAACCCCAACAACTATGTGCGCTACTCTGGGCGCTTGGCCGAGGAACGGGCCGCGAGCGAGCCCAATGGCGTGATCTGGGCCAATCAGTTCGATAATGTTGCCAACCGCCTCGCCCACTATGAGACCACTGGCCCCGAAATCTGGGATCAGACAGACGGCAAGGTCGATGGCTTTGTCAGCGCCGTCGGCTCTGGCGGCACCTTGGCGGGCGTGGCGATGGCCCTGATCGAACGTAATCCCAAGATCGCCATTGCCTTGGCTGATCCTTACGGGGCCTCACTCTACAACTGGTACACCCACGGCGAGCTTAAGGCCGAGGGCACCTCGATCACCGAAGGGATTGGACAGGGCCGGATGACCGCCAACCTCGAAGGTTTGAGCGTCGACTATGCCTATCTGATCCCCGATGCCGAAGCGATCGAGCAGGTCTTTGATCTGGTCCAGCATGAGGGCCTGTGTCTGGGCGGCTCAGCCGGAATGAACATTGCCGGTGCCGTTCGGCTCGCCCGCGATCTAGGCCCCGGCAAGACCATCGTCACCATCCTGTGCGACCATGGCTCGCGCTATCAAAGTAAGCTCTTCAACCCCGCGTTCCTTCGCGAGCGCGGCCTTCCCGTTCCCTCTTGGCTGTGAAGCACCCATGATCACCAAAGACCCCCTCGTCAGCACCCAATGGCTCGCTGAGCACCTCTCCGCCCCCGATGTGCGCGTCATTGATGCCTCCTGGTTCATGCCCGGTGTCGAGCGCGACG
Source organism: uncultured Caulobacteraceae bacterium (assembly GCA_903884915.1). GTDB lineage: Bacteria > Pseudomonadota > Alphaproteobacteria > Caulobacterales > Caulobacteraceae > CAISGS01. Next base: position 2,323 of record CAISGS010000290.1, read on the forward strand.
CCCGCGCCGAATATGAGCAAGGCCATATCCCCGGCGCGGTATTTTTCGATATTGACGAAATATCCGACACAAGTAGCGACCTGCCGCATATGGCCCCGCCGCCTGAGAAGTTCTCATCGCGCGTTCGCAAGATGGGCCTCGGCGACGGCTATCGGATCGTCGTCTATGACAGCCACGGCGTCTTCTCCGCCGCCCGGGTCTGGTGGACCTTCCGGCTGATGGGCCATGAGGATGTGGTGGTTCTCGACGGCGGCCTGCGCAAATGGCTCGCTGAGGGCCGCCCGGTCGAAGACCTGCCCCCGCCGCCCCGCGAGCGGCACTTCACCGCCCGTTACAATGCCGATCTGGTCCGCACTGCCGCCCAAGTGAAGCGCGATCTGGACAGCGGCAAGGAACAGGTGCTCGACGCCCGCCCCGCCGGACGCTTTACCGGAGAGGTTCCAGAGCCCCGCGCCGGTCTGCGCAGCGGCCACATGCCCGGCTCATACAATCTGCCCGCCAGTCTGCTGACGGCCGCCGACGGAACGTTGCTGCCTGCAGACCAGCTTGAAGCGATCTTTGCGGCATCAGGCGTGGATATCACCAAGCCCATCGTCACCACCTGCGGCTCTGGCATTACCGCCTCCCTGCTGGCCCTTGCACTGGCAAGGCTCGGTCGCTGGCGCACGCCGGTCTATGATGGGTCTTGGGCCGAATGGGGCGGCTTGGACGACGTGCCTGTGGTGACAGGCCCAGCGTGAGTTCGCCCTCTCTCTCGACGGCCGCGACCTATGAACGTCTGGTTCAGGCCAGCGTGGCGCGTATCTGGGAAAATGTCTTCGACTGGCAACATCTGCCCTCCCTGCACGATACGAGCTTTGCGGCCTGTGAACTGGTCGGCATGGATGCTGCGGGCTGGCGCGTGGCCCTGACCAGCCAGCCGGGCGGCGAGCGCCGTCGCCAGATCGTCAAGCTCCACGCCGACCGTGCCGAACATCGATATGTGGTTGTCACTGAAGAGGGCGCAGGTGCTGGATCCGAGATCCGGGTTCAGATGCAGCCCATCAGCATCGACCAAACCAAGGTGATCATCACCTATCATATCGCCGAACAGGATCCGGACCGGCTCGCGGCCATCGGTGAAGGCTTTGTCGCCCTCTATACCCGGCTTTGGGATGAGGATGAGACCATGATGATCCGGCGCGAGCAGACCAGCCGCTTGCCCGACCCAGGCTCCTTTGCCCCCATCGACCTTGGTGCCAGCGATGCCCTGATGGCGCGCCTTCCCCTAACGGTCGAGGCTGGAGGCAGACCTGTGCGGCTGGCCATGGTCGACGGTCAGTTGACCGCCTTCTCCGCCCTTTGCCCGCACTGGCTTGGCCCGCTCGATGAAACGCCCATCGAGGATGGCACGGTGCGCTGTCCATGGCACGATTACCGCTTTGATGTTCGTACCGGCCAGAGCTGTGACGGACGCGGCCTGACGCTGGAAGCCGCCCCGAAGGTCAGCTTGATCGACGGCAAGGTCTGGCTGACCGCGCCCTAGATCAGCGGCGGCGAATAGAGCAATCCCGGGTGCGGCGCGCTCCACAGGGCATTAAGACCCCGCTCGAGCTTGAGCGGCGACTGGGCGCCGATATTGCGCTCGAATATTTCGCCATAGTTGCCAACCTGACCAATGGCGCGATAGGCCCAGCCATCATCGAGGCCGAGCATCTGGCCAAAGCCGGGCTCAACCCCTAGTAGGCGGCGCGTTTCAGGCACGGCGGAGGTCTTGCGGGCCTGCTCGACGCCTTTGGAGGTCAGGCCAAGCTCTTCGGCCATGATCAGGGCATTGAGGGTCCAGCGGGTGATATGGGCCCATTGCTGATCCTGCCCGCGCACCACAGGCCCTAAGGGCTGCATCACGGCACCGACGGGCAAGATCACGTGACTATCCGGGCTGTTGACCAAGGACCGCGCGGCAGCAAGGGCGGAAATGTCGGCGCTAAAGACGTCGCATTTCTCCGCCTGGTAGGCGAGCCGTCCGCCCGCTTCAGAGGGCACCAAAACCGCTGTGTAGCTCAGGCCGCGCCCCTTGAAATATTCATCGAGGGCCTTTTGAGTCGTGGTATTGCCCTGCACGCAAATGCGCGCGCCATTTAGGTCCGCCGCAGATTGCAATTTGAGGGCTCTCGGGGCCAACAGGCCTTGGCCATCAAAATAGCTGACCCCGGCAAAGTCGAGATCCATCGCCACGTCCCGCTGCAGGGTCCAAGTGGTGTTGCGCGCCAGCACATCGACCTTGCCCGACTGCAAGGCCGTCAAACGCGAGGCCGTATCCAAGGGCACGAACTGTACCCGATTGGCGTCGCCTAGAACCGCCGCCGACAGGGCTCGGCAATAGTCGACATCAAAGCCGCGCCAAACGCCCCTATTGTCTTTCAAGGCAAAGCCCGCCAAGCCGGTGTTGATCCCGCAGAGCAGCACACCCCGCGCCTTGACCACCTTGAGGGTCTGGCCCGATTTTGGGACCTTCAGATCGGTTTCAGCCGTCTGGCTCGCAGCAGCCTTGGTGGAGGCTTGATCCGTTGTCGGGCGATCGGAGGGGCCATTACAGGCCGCCAGCGTCAGAACGGCAAGGAATCCCATCCATAATCGGCTCAGCCCTCGACGCCTCCAGCGCGGGAGATTAACAGTCAGG
>CAISGS010000291.1 GCA_903884915.1 uncultured Caulobacteraceae bacterium
CCTGCCCGATGTCGGCCGTATCGGTCGCTGGCTTGAGGCCAACCGTCCCTCGACCTTTGAGCCCGGGATCATCCATGGCGACTATCACCTGTCCAATGTCATGTTCCGCTTTGACAGTGGGGATCTGGCAGCGGTGGTGGACTGGGAACTGACGACCATCGGCGATCCCTTGCTGGACTTGGGCTGGCTTTTGGCTACCTGGCCTTTGGAGGATCGGCCCGATGATGCGGGCATCACGGTTCAGCCTTGGAAGGGCTTTCCAAGCGCGAGCGAACTGGTCGATCACTACCGGCCGCTGACCCATCGCGACATGTCCCATATCGAATGGTACGGCGTCTTGGCCTGCTACAAGATGGGCATCATCCTTGAAGGCACCCACGCGCGGGCCTGCGCCGGGAAGGCGACCAAGGAGATGGGCGATCGCCTGCATGCCCACACCATTTCGCTGTTCGAGCGCGGCCTGCGCTGGATCGGCTAGGCCTCAACAAGGATCAATCAGATGAACGATACAGATTTCACCGGCAAGACCGTCCTCGTGGTGGGTGGCTCCAGCGGCATTGGCAATGGCATCGCCCATGGCTTTCGTGAGCGCGGCGCTCGCGTCCATGTTTGGGGCACGCGCGCCAAGGCCAGCGACTATGATCCAGCGGACGGCTCTGACCTGACCGGGCTCGGCTATGATTGCGTCGATGTCGGCGATCCGGACGCGATTGAGGTAGCCCCCTTGCCATTCGACACGCTCGATGTGCTGGTCCTGTCTCAGGGCACGGTGGTCTATGGGCGCGGGGAGTTCGAGCGTGAGGGCTGGGACAAGGTCGTGGCGGTCAATCTCGACAGCCTGATGCATTGCTGCCGCAAGTTTCAGCCGCAACTGCTGCTCAGCCAAGGCTCGATCACCATTGTCAGTTCGATCTCGGGCCTCGGGGCCAACAAGGGCAATCCGGCCTATGCCGCCTCTAAGGCTGGTGCGATCAGCCTGACCCGTACCCTCGGTCAAGCCTGGGCCCCCGATGGTATTCGCGTCAATGGTCTGGCCCCCGGTCTGGTCGACACCAAGCTGACCAAGATCACTACGGAAAACCCAAAGCGTCTGGCTGGCGCTTTGCGGGCCATTCCCGCAGGTCGGATGGGGACCCCTGCCGATATGGCCGGTGTGGCCCTGTTCCTCGCCTCGCCCTTGGCGTCTTACGTCAACGGCCAGACCCTCGTGGCAGATGGCGGACTGAGCCTCTAGAGGCGGGCTGAACGGGCACCAGGTGAAGCAGAGGGGCGGTATCTGCGCCCTGCTCAACACTGCGCTTGCCTGAGCCGCGCGCGACGCCTAGTCATCGATCAACATCCAGCTTTGGGAATAGACAGTCATGTTGGCGAGCGGCGATCGAGTGACGGCGGCGGTTCTGATCATTGGCGACGAGATCCTCTCGGGCCGGACTCAGGACACTAATCTGGCAGCCATTGCCCGCTATATCGGCACTTACGGCGTCGATTTGGCGGAGGCGCGGGTGGTGGGAGATATCCCTGAAGAGATCATCACCGCCCTGAACCACCTGCGGGGGCGCTATGACTATGTCTTCACGACCGGTGGTATTGGCCCGACCCATGATGACATTACCGCCGACTGTGTGGCCGACGCCTTCGGGGTGGCGCTCTATGAGCATCCCGAGATCATGGCGCTTCTGACCGGGCGGTTTGGTGATCAGCTTAATGCGGCGCGCAGGCGGATGGCGCGGGTGCCAGAGGGCGGGACCCTGATCAAGAACCCCGTCAACGGCCCGCCCGGTTTCCAGATCGGCAATGTCTTTGTCATGGCCGGTGTGCCCCAGATCATGCGCGGCATGCTTGAGGATATTGGCTGGCGCTTGAAGGGCGGGGCCGTCGTTGTCTCGCGCACCGTTCGGGTCGAGGGCACGGGTGAGGGCCGCGCGGGCCACTCGCTCACAGACATGACCATTACGTGGCAGCAGGGGCGGCGCTAATATGAAATATCGACTTTTCGTGAGAGCGCTCTAATGAGAGTGAAAGCGCTCTGGAAGGATGTCGGGGGTGTGCACCGTACCTGCCTTTTTGGTTGTAGCGGCAGCAGGCCGGCAGCAGCGGTGGCACTACA
>CAISGS010000292.1 GCA_903884915.1 uncultured Caulobacteraceae bacterium
CGCCTGCCCGACGGCGGCATGGCGCCCGCTTCGGCCGACGAGCTGCGCATGGCCTTTAAGGCGTTCCGCAAGTCGGGCCGTAAGATCTACAGCTATAGCCAAGGGCTCTATCCCTCCGGCATCGTGACCTCGACCTATATGCTGGCCGCCGCCACAGACGAGGTCTGGATGCAACCCGGCGCGCCGTTCCAGGTGACCGGCTTTAGCATCGTGGACATCTTCTTCAAGCGCGCCTTCGACAAATATGGCGTCAAGGCCGAGTATGAGCAGCGCTACGAATATAAGAACGCGGTCAATCCCTACCTCTATAGCGACTATACCGCCGCCCATAAGCAGTCGAACCTGTCCTGGATGGGGTCGGTCTATACCAGCGCCCTGCGTGCCGCCGCCGCTGACCGAAAGGTCGATGCCGGGGCCCTGCGCGAGCAGATCGAGGCCGGTCCCTACTCGGCTAAGGAGGCGCTAGATCGGCGCCTGATCGACCGCTTGGGTTACCTCCATGAGGCGCAGGCCTTGGCGCTCAAGGCCACTGGGGACGATGCCAAGTTCGAAGAGTTTGACGACTACCGCGCCAGCGCCCAGCGCCCCGTGGTCGCGAGCAGCGCCGCCGAAAAGTCCAAGCCGACCTTTGCCGTGATCCACGCCGAAGGGCCGATCATCAACGGCAGCGGCGGTGGCCAAAATGCCTTTGCCAACGACCAGACTATCTTTTCCGATGATGTGTCCGAAGCCATCTATGACGCCATCGACGATAAGGCTGTGAAGGCCATCGTCATGCGCGTTTCCTCCCCCGGCGGCACCGACACGGCCTCGGAGCAGATCTTGGCCGCTGTGCGCGCCGCCAAGGCTGCGGGCAAGCCTGTGGTGGTCTCTATGGGCACCTATGCGGCCTCTGGCGGCTATTGGATTTCGTCGCAGGCCTCGGCCATCGTGGCGCAGCCTTCGACCCTGACCGGCTCTATCGGCGTCTATGGTGGCAAGTTCGCTCTGTCCGACGCCCTGAGCCGCTTTGGCGTTGATGTGCGTCACACCGCGGTGGGCAGCGACTATTCAGCCATCTATGGCATGGGCGAAGGCTTTACCCCGCAGCAGCGCGACGGCTTTGCCAAGTCGATCGACGAGACCTATGAGGGCTTCATCGCCCGCGTCGCTGAGGGGCGCAAGCTGCCACCTGAACGGGTCCGCGAAATCGCCAAGGGCCGGGTCTGGACCGGCGAGCAGGCCAAGGCCCTAGGACTGGTCGACGAGATCGGCGGCTTCTATGACGCGGTGGATAGGGCCAAGGCCCTGACCGGCCTGACCGGCAAAGAGGTGCGTCTGAGGTCCCTGCCCGGCCAACGCTCGCCCTTCGAGGCCTTCAGCCATGCCCTTGGCGTCAGCACCATGGCTGTGCGGTCGATGGCGGCAGCAGGCTGGCTGCTGGGCGATCCTCAGGCCAAGGCGGTGATGGACCAGATGATGCAGGCCCGTCTGCGCGAACAGAGCCACGCCAACGTCTTGGCCCCCACACCGGTTCGATAGGGCCAGACAGATTCCCGGCCGGGCCTGAACCCGACCGGGCTGTGTCGTTCCTACTTGGCGGGCTCAACCCCGGGACCGATGTTCTGGCCAATAAAGGCCGTGGCCTCGGTCAGGATCGTCTTCCAAGCCGGACCCTGTATCGGGGTGAAATAGTGGTCCGTGTCCTTGACGGCCAGCAGCCTGACGGGCTTGCCGGCCTTTTCCATGGCCCTTTGCATCAGTTGGCTCTGCTCAATCGGCACGGTCTGATCCTTGTCGCCATGGATCAATAACGGCGGCATACCCACCGAAGCCGCATTGCGGGCCGCCGAATTGCTGATCAAGCGATCCCGGACCTTTTCCGGATCGCCGATGGCCTGCAGCCAATATTTGTAGGTCATGCTCTGCGCGCCGCTGCCGCCGCCCGATATGACCTCTTTCTTGTTGGTGGTTCCGTCACGAACCCAGCGCTGCATCTCGACGAGGTCAGAGACACCCGCTCCCGCCACAGCGCACTTGAACAGGTCCTTATTCTTAAAGCTCGCCGTCATGGCCACATAGCCACCGTAAGACCAGCCAAAGATACAGACCCGCTTGGGATCGGTAATGCCTTGAGCAATGAGGTTGCGCGTGGCGTCGGCCACATCCTCCTGCATTCGCTCGCCCCACTGACCATGGCCCGCCTCAACGAACTTGCGACCAAAGCCGCCGCCGCCTCGGAAATTGGGTTGGAACACCGCATAGCCCTGACTGGCCAAGGTCGTAGCCATCGGGTCAAAGCCCCAGATATCGCGGCCCTCGGGGCCCCCGTGAGGCACAATCACGGTCGGCAGGTTCTTGATGTCGGTCACACCGGGCGGAGTCCACAGATAGCCCCACTGCTTTTGACCGTCGCTGGTCGTATAGTCCAGCACCTGTTCATCCGGCAGATCGGCCTCAGCCACAGTGGGACGCTGTTGGAACAGAACCTCCAAACGCTTGGCCTTCAGATCGAACAGATAGTAGGTGCCAAGATCCTTTGGGCCGTTGGTTTGGACGATCCATTGGTCCATATCCGCCCCGCCAATGCTGGTCAGTTGCACATTGACCTTGTCACCGAGGGCCCGATTGAGCGCAGTCCACTGACGTCCGAATGCCGCGTCCTTGGGCTCGCACGCGACCCGATAGGCCAGCCAGCAGGCGGCCAGAAGCTTATTATTGTAGGGATTGATCAGGGAGTCTGTCACGTCATGACCTGCCACCGTCTGCAGGGTTTCCAGATAGGTGCCGGTATTGGTGTCATAGCGATAGAGGCCGGAGGTGTCGTCGCCATCCTTGCGGGCCAGAACAAAGGCCTGACCGGGCTTGTCGGTCGGCCCTTCGCCGACAAAGGTTGGGCCCGAATTGGCCCCCTCTGCACCCCGGAAGCGAACCACTTCCTTCCAGTCCTGCTCGCCGCGCGCGCGCCGCGACCACATAAAGCCCTTGCCGCCGGCAATGACGTCCTGACGCAGGACCGGCACACCGTCGCTGTCGACCACCCAGTTGAAGGTATTGTCCTGCCCGCGATCCACAATCTCACGCTTGCCATCGCGAACATTGACCTTCCAAAGCTCTGAGCCTCCCGCCTTCGGGGCCACGATCAGAACGTCGGTTTCAGACTGTTCCAGCAGGCTGACCACCCGTGTGCTCACCGTGCGCGGATAGCCCTGCTGCGATGAGGGATCATAGAGCGAGATCAGGTCCGATCCGTCGAGGTTGCTCGAATAGACCCGCCCAACATTGATAAAGCCGTCTTCAACAATTTCCGTCTTCTTCACACCGCCCGAGCCGGGCACGACGTGAATGCGCTGGCTGAAGCTAAAGACCAGACGGCCATTGCCCTTAAAGCGGACAAAGCCCAGCTGCATGTTCTGATCGGCTCTGGCGACATGAACAGGCTTGATGTCGCCCGTCTTTAGGTCCGCGAGGATCAAGACATCGCCCACCGCCTCACGCCGGATGGCGGCGAGGTGAACCCCGTCCTTTGAGATCACAGGGCCCCGGATTTCACCATAGCCTACCAGGGCATCGATCGGCACCCGAGCCGCGGCAAGGGTAGGCACCCACGCCACGGTTAAGGCGACGAGCCAGCGGGCTAGACGAAAAGGTGAGGCTTTAAACTGGGTCATCTAGATCCACCTAGGTTGTATTTTATGATCCATCATAGACTGAACCATTGTGAGATTGGTCTCCAG
>CAISGS010000293.1 GCA_903884915.1 uncultured Caulobacteraceae bacterium
GCCCGGCAGCCGCTTCCACATGGCCGATTCTACCGCCTCTGGCTGAGGCAGACGGCTGGCATACCGGTATACCCCCAGAAGGCAGACCGTCATACAGACCATCAAGATCCCCGCGACCGTCCAGCCAAAACCGGGATAACCCTCTGGCCGCTGCAGCCCGCCCTTGGCGAAGAACAGGGAATAGCCCATGGCCGTGACCGCGACCGAGACCAAGATCCCCGACACGACCCGAAAGACCACCACGCTGGTGCGCGCCGCATAGTCGGTGGCCAGTTCTGCCCCCAAGGCAATATAGGGCACATTAAACAGCGACATGGTGCTGCGGGCGGCCACAGACATCACGGTCAGCCAAGCAAATAGACCGATGGGCCCTAACCCTTCCGGCGGCGAAAAGAGCAGCCCTAGCGACACGACGATCAGCGGAGCCGATAGGGCCATTAACGGTAAACGCCGTCCGAACCGCGAAGAAATATTGTCAGACCATGACCCAACCAGCGGATCAACCACAGCATCGAAGGCGAGACTGACCGCCAAGGCCGCACCGACCAGAAGGCCCGACAGGCCCAAGACGGCCGAATAGTAAAAGAAGATGAACCCGATGGCCGTATCAAACCCGCCGGTCTGGACCGCCTGCCCCAAGCCATAGACCAGCTTTACAAACACAGACGGATTGGACGGCGTGACTGTTTGCGTATCTGGGGATGGACGATCATCGGCCGGCATCGGCTCTTCCTTCTTATGATATCAGACCAAGCCCAAGGATCTGTACTAAGAGATTAGGCGGTAAAATTCATGGCAATGAAAGACCCAAATCCGTGCTCCACACCCTCAGCGTCGCGTCCTGGTCTCTCACCGTTGACACAGTTGGCGGCATGATCCGGCGACTGACCTGTGGAGCGCGCGACGTGCTTCGGCCCATGCCCGACGCGGCGTGCGAGCCTCGATTATCGAGTTGCTACCCGCTGGTGCCTTTCGCCAATCGGATCGATCAGGCCCATCTGGCTTTCGAGGGACGTGTCGCCGAGATCAGCCCCGCCCTACCCGAACCCCACGGGCTTCACGGCACCGGATGGCAATCGGACTGGACAGTGGAAGAGATAGGGTCCGACCATCTGCTCCTGACCCTTGAGGGGGGCGTAGACCGGGCTTGGCCGTGGCGCTGGCGGGCGGAGCAACGTTTCTACCTCAGCCGCTCTGGCCTGACCGTTCAACTAACCCTGACCAACATCGACACGGTTCCGGCCCCCGCGAGCATCGGGCTCCATCCCGCCTTTTTGCTCGAGGCTGAGACCCGAATTGAAACGGACCTTGAGGGGATTTGGGACTGTCGGCCAGACCTCATTCCCAGCGGCTGGCGACCCACAGGTTGGCCCGTTATCGAAGCGCAGGCTCTCGACAATTGCCTCACAGGCTGGTCCGGCCAAGCGATCCTTCGAACGCCAAGCCAGCGCCCCATCACCCTTGTCGCCGACACAAGCCATCTTCAGGTCTATCGGCCAAAGGGTGCGAATTTCATCTGTTTAGAGCCCGTTACGGCCAGGCCGAATGTCTGGACACCCATTAAGAACGGTCCCGCCGAGCCTCCTGCCATATTGGCACCGCAAGAGCGCCTGTCCATGACACTGACCCTATCGGCCTAGCGCGGCGACGCAGGCCGCTGTTTTCGCACTGACCTCAGCCGCGGATAGTCCGGGGCGGTACAGTTCTGATCCAAGGCCAAACCCGCTTGCGCCAGCGGCCTGCCACTCGGCCATCGCGGATGGACCTATGCCACCGACAGCAATGACCTTCACGTGACGCGGCAGGACGGCACCGATGGCCTTGAGATA
>CAISGS010000294.1 GCA_903884915.1 uncultured Caulobacteraceae bacterium
CGAGGAGTGCCCCCCTTGGCCCGCGGCGGCGATGCGCAAGGTCGCATAGCCCTTTTCCGCGACGCCAATCAGGGTCGCAGGCCCGCCCGTCACCGGATGGTCCGACAGGATGACGCTGCCCTCATCGAGGGTGAACAGGGCCTTGACCTTGCGTGATTTTAGCAGGTCGCTGGCCGCCTTGGCCCCTTCGCCGCCCGCCTCTTCATCCTCGCCCGAGACAATATAGATCGTCCGCTTGGGCTTAAAACCGGACTGGATCAGGGCCTCTGTGGCCTCGAACAGACCGACCAGCGAGCCCTTATCATCGACCGACCCACGGCCCCAGACCGCGCCCTCGGCAATGACACCGCCAAAGGGCGGATGACGCCAATCCTTCTCGGTTCCCTCGCTGATCGGCACCACATCTTGGTGGGCCATCAGAATAATGGGGGCGAGGCTCGGGTCGCTGCCTTGCCATGTATAGACAAGGCTATTGTTGAGCACGATTTCGCGGGTCATGGCCGCGTGGGAGGCCGGATAGGTGCTGGCCAACCAACCATGCAGCCGCGTCCACTGTTCGCGCTGATTGTCGGCGGGGTTTTGGTGCGAGATGGTCGGGATCTGCACGGCTTGCGACAGGTGCTGGGCTGCTAGCGCCTGATCAATGGCCGGAGGGGTTGCCAACTTGATCTGGCTGAAATCGGCCCCGGCGGGGGCCTGAAAGGTCGCGGTCCGAACCGCCACCACGGCCCCAAGAGCCAAAATCACTCCGCCCGCCAACAGGGCTGTCTTGCGCAAGCTTGCCATGGTCGTTTCGTCCCGATCCGTGTTCTTTGACGCAGTTTAAGACGGAAAAGGTCTGATAAGAAAGGCGCCTTGACCCTAGGACGGCGCAAAGCCCAGCCGAGCCAAGGCCTCTTCCTGTTCCAGCCCCACGATCTCCACCTGTTTGAGGCGAGCGGTGGTGCCACCGACCACCCGAACGCTCGACCGAGACACCTTCAGCACCTTGGCTAAGAGCCGCTCTAGCGCCCCATTGGCCTCACCCTCAACCGGCGGGGCGCTGACTCGCACCTTGAGAAAGGGCCGACCTGTCTCGTCTGCGGACCAACCCTCGACACCATCGCGTCCCCCGCGAGGGGTCAGGCGCACGGCGATCTTGGCGGTCAAATCAATTGATCCTTAGCCAATGATGGCGCGGAGCGGCGAAAAGAGCCACGGCACCAGATACTGGCCCGCCGCCTGCAGGATGATGATCGTAATGACCGGGCTAATATCCAGCCCGCCCATATTGGGCATGATCCGTCTCACGGGCGCGAGGACCGGATTGCTGATCGCATCCAAGGTCCGCGAGATCGAATAGACTAGCCGGTTGCGCAAATTGATGACGTCAAAGGCAATCAGCCAGCTCATCACCGCATTGATGACCAAGATCATAACCAGTAGGCCGATCACAGAGCTGACAATATATTGCAAAAAGCTGGTCATAGGAGGTCCTGTTGCGGTCCTTGGGCGCACGATGCGGCGCTCAACAGCCCGTTTCTATCTGCACCCCCCGATGCTGGCAAGAAATTGGCCAAGATGGCCTGAGCTGCCCCCGCCCAACCGACTTGACAGCCCGCGCCTGCCGCCCTTATCTGCCCCCTCCCCAAGGGGGGCTGTAGCTCAGTTGGTAGAGCGCTTCGTTCGCAATGAAGAGGTCAGCGGTTCGATTCCGCTCAGCTCCACCAGTCCTTGCCACGACAAAGGCATCTGACAACGGGTGCATCTCCTAGACGTCGAACCGAACCGTTCACATTAGAAATTTGTGCGTCCAATTCATCAGGGCCGCCGATGGTTCGGGCTCGGATCGCAGCTGCCATTCCTCATCGTGAAGGGCAGGTGTCCCGTCGTACCGGCTAGGAGGCGAATTTATCTTGAGGGCGAGGGGCAAGGGGCGTATGTATCACGAATGTCGATACATGGAGTCCCTTGTGGTCATTCAAGTCAAGAAATGGGGTAACAGCGCCTCGGTCCGCATCCCCGCTTCTGTGATGGTCGCTGCGGCCCTGCGGATCGATCAGGAGGTGGATGTGCGCGAAGAGGGAGGGCGGATCATAATCGAGCCGATCACCGCGCCCAGCTATGACCTCGACCAGTTGCTTTTGGCCATGGTGCCGACCACCTTTCCTGAGACAATCGACTTCGGGCCAGAGGTTGGCAACGAAGCATGGTGAGCGCCTATGTTCCCGAAGCGGGTGACATTGTTTGGCTCCAATTCGATCCGCAGGCCGGTCATGAGCAGGCCGGGCATCGGCCTGCTTTGGTTCTATCACCCGCCAAGTATAATAGGATTAGGGGCATGATGATCTGCTGCCCGATGACCTCCAAGATCAAGGGCTATCCGTTCGAGGTCGTCGTCAGTCAGGCCCCTCCGAGTGCCGTTCTGTCGGATCAAATCAAAAGCCTGGATTGGCGGGTCCGACAGGCGACCTTCAAGGGAAGGGTTTCGCCAGCGGTGCTTGTCGAGACGCAAGCCAAGATTAAGGCCTTGTTGAGCCTGTAAGGGTGAGCCTTGAGCCCTGTAGCCGGTTCAAACCTGAGGCGCTTTAGTGATCGCCCCAAGCCTCCACCCGTCCGTGCCACGACAAAGGCAGTGGACGTTTGCGACCCGTATTATCACGAAAACTCAGCCTATTGCGTGTTTTTGGCAAGGGCCAAGCCGTCTCCGTTCCCCGCTTCTTATGGAATTTCAA
>CAISGS010000295.1 GCA_903884915.1 uncultured Caulobacteraceae bacterium
ATGCGCTCACATTTCTGAGCGCTCTGGCCTTCGCCTTTTTTAAGCGCTCCAAACACGAGCCCAAAAGGCGCTTTTTTACAAAACAAACGAGCAAGGATTTTCTTGACGGGACGGCGCTGTTTCCGCTCTCGATGCTTTCCTTGTCGATATTTTCAAGTGACCTAACGAGGGCGCTCCTAGGCGCAAACAGGCTCATCCTCGCTATAGCTGGAGTAGTAGCCTTGCTGGCGATTCTGGAGGACTAGGCGGTATCCGCCGCTTGTAGGCGTGCTGCTTGAACTGCCAATCAGCATGAACGTCATTATCCTTCGGGACAGTTGCCCGAACACGCACCTTTCATGGCATACTTAAGAACGCGGTGATTTGGAGAGCAGACAGTGAGCCTGATGATGCGAACCTCCGGTTTGGCCCTAGTGCTTTCAATGATGGCCCTAACGGGTGCCCATGCGCAGCCGGTGCCAGAGCCTGCAGCAACCGCGCAGCCCTTGCTCGCTCCCACACAAGCCACTGAAAAGCCAGTCGAAACGCCGTCGGATACCATGGCGGACGCGCCGATCCTGCTTGAACCGGCAGAGCCCGCGCCGATGCGGCCCGTCGGCGCGGCGGTTCAGGTGACCGCCCTGTCCGCACCCGACATCTTCTCTCCGGGAGCACGCAATACCGGACTGAGCGCTGATCTTTGGAAGGGCAGCGCCGCCGATATGGCCCGCGAAATTCTGCCTCAGATTGGCAAAAAGCCTCTATCGCCCGCCGCAGCCGCCTTGGCGCGGCGCGTTCTGTCCGCCGGCGCACAGGCCCCCGATGGGGCCTCAACTGACTACGACCTTGCCGCGGCCCGCGCAGGAGCCCTGCTTGCGCTGGGTGATGCAGCCGGTGTTGAGGCCATGCTCGAGCGGACCTCTGGCGTAGCCCAGACCCCGTCTTTGGCAAAGATTTCTGCGGAATCAGCCCTCATCCTTGGCCATCCGGAAAAGGCCTGTCGGATCGGGCAAGCCTTGGGCGCTGAACGCGACGCGCCCTATTGGCTGAAACTTCGGGCCTTTTGCCTGATGGTGGGGGGCGAGGGGGCTGCCGCGCAACTGACCCTTGATCTGTTGCCGCCGTCTGCCGAAGACGCCGATTTTACCAAGATGATGGCGGCTATGATGGCCGGAACGCCGATGACCGGCCCGGCCTCCGTGCGGACAGGTCTGGACATGACCCTCTCGCGCGCTTTGAAGCTGGACTTCACGGCTGCCATGGCCCAAGCGCCAGCGGCGATGGTCGTCGCAATCGCGAGAGATGAGGCCGCCGACCCCGCCCTTCGCATGGCCGCCGCGGGGCGCGCCGTTCGGATGGGGGCCAATGTCAGCGCCGTCTATGACACGGCCACCGCGCAACCGGCACCCGCGCCCAACCCCTCGGGGGAAAGCGATCTGACAGCACCGCCGCCGATCAATGTCCCTGCCCTGCTGGCCATACCGGGAGCCGCCACCGAGGCCCGCCTCTTGGCCATAGGCCGTGAAACCATGGACCTCACGCAGCGCGATCAGGTAGTGGTGGGCCTTCTAAAGCGCTCGCGTTCGCTAGAGGATTTTGTCGCCCTGTCGCGCGTCAGCCGTCCGCTGATCGCCTCCTTGGTCGCGGCTGAAGTGCCGTCGGCGGATCCGGTCCTTTTGGCAACCGCTGCGGTCCTTGCCGGTGACCCTGTCTCTGCGCGGCGTCTGCGCCAAGCCCTTCCGACCG
>CAISGS010000296.1 GCA_903884915.1 uncultured Caulobacteraceae bacterium
GACATTCGGATTGCCGGTCACATGGATGCGCCACAGGGGCGGATCAGCCCGGTCCAGATGGCCGTGCTCCATGTACCAAGCAATGCCCATATTCAGGACCGGCTGGCCCTGAACAAAGGCCCGCCAGCGCAGATCAATATGGCTGACCGTGCCCTTGGCGATGGGCCCGGCCCCGACATGAAGGTCCTCGGTTGCCCCGCGCAGGACGTGATCGGTCTCGATCCGGTCGATGGTCAGGCCCAGGCTATTGGCCATTGAGGCCAGAACTTCGCTGTACATTCCGTTCAGCGAGGTCGCGACCGACCAGTCTGGATCATTGGGATTGATGCTGGCCGGATCAGAGCCAAAACCGAGGATGCCGAACGCATAGTCTGGGCTGCGGATCTGTCGGCAATCGACGCTTTCGAGCACCTCGATGGCCTTGAGCTGCGAACAGACGGCCGTGGCTGCCACCGCGATCTGCTCGGCGGCAAATCCCGGATTGAGCCCCGCCGCCATCAGGGACGCCCCGCCCTTGGCGCAGGCCGCTTCAAGGGCGGCCAAACGCGCACCGCCCCAATAGTGCGGGCGGCTGTAGCCATTGATGCTGATGACGTTCTTGCCGGATTCCAACAGCCGGATCAGGTCCGCATCGTGCGAGCCATAGGGCGGAGCAAGGCGCGCGCAGTGGATGACCACATCGGCGTCCAGCGCCAAAATCTCCTCGACATCCTGCGTCGCCAACACACCGGTCAGGGGTCTGCGGGCAATATCACCGGCATCTCGGCCAACCTTATTGTCGCCATAGACGAACAGACCGACCAGTTCCATGTCCGGATGGTCCAGAACCGCCCGCAAGCAGGACTTGCCCATGGCCCCGGTGGCCCACTGGATGACACGCCGTTTCATCGCCTGCTCCCTATCGTCTTTCTCCCGTCAAACGACGGTTTCGACGCGAGCCTAGCGGCTTTAGTATCGTTATGAAAGTGAAAGCGCAGGCTCGGAGGCGGGTTCGAGCATGCCCACAGGCTCAATGATCTCGAAGGTCACATCGTGCACATCGACGGGCACGCCGCAGCAGGAACAGGTCACGGCTGGCTCTAGCTCATGGCCGTCAGCCTTATGGCGCAACAAAAGCGGCGGACCCTCAGGCGAGCAATAGTAGCGGTCGCCCCAGAGCATCAGCATCAAGAGCACCGGATAATAGTCGATCCCCTTGGCCGTCAGTCGATATTCAAAACGCCGAACGCCCGGGCCATATTCGTGGGCTTGGATCACACCCTTCTCGACCAACCAGGTCAGGCGCTCAGACAGGATATTGGTCGCCATGGCCGTGTCGCGATGGATTTCGTCGAAGCGGCGCAGGCCGGTGAAGATCGAGCGGAGGACCAGACTGGCCCAGCGATCGCCGGTGATCTGAGCCACCTCGATCATCAGACCCGCTGACCCCAGACGCTCAGCGACCGACTGCCGTTGCTGGCGACGGCGGCTATAGTGGGCTGACATCCAGCCAACGCCGGGACCTTCGGCCCAATCGACATCGCGCGCGTTGATCTCGTCACCGCATTTTAAGCAGGTCGGGACCGGTTCGAACAGATGGCCGCAGCGCTTATGGCGCAGATTGACGGTCAACTTGCCCTCCAGCGAGGTCCAGCGCCGCTCCCACCTGAGCATCATTAGGGCGGGCCAGTAGAGGTCCCTTCCCTTTTGGGTCATGCGATAGTCCGACCGGGGCGGAGACTGGCTATAGAGCACCTTCTCCAAAAGGCCCGCCGTGACCAGTCTCTTGAGACGATCACTCAGCAAGGTGGGCAATAGGCCTGTCCGCGCCCGAAACTCATCAAACCGGCGCGCACCGATCCAACTAGCCTCAAGGATCAAGAGAACCGAGGAATCGCCCACGACCTCGAGCGCCCGCCAGATCGAGCAGGTGCGTGTCATTTTGGTGGGCGGCATGGCCACAGGCTAAGGGTCCAAATCTGGCTGAGCAGTGATGGCTATAGAATCCGGGATCACCCTCAAGGATGCAAGCAATTTTGCATTTAATGCCGCGTAAAGGGCACATCTGCGCGCAAATGCATCAGCCTTACGACCCCGCGACCCCCGCCAATTCCCGGCGCAGGACCTTGCCGAGCGGATTTCGCGGCAAGGCCTCGATGATGCGCAGTTTCTCAGGCAGCTTGTAGGTGGCGATATCGGCGGCACGAAGATGGTCGCAAACCTCTTCCAGCGTTAGGGTTTGCCCCTCGCGAAGGGCCACAACGGCGCAGACCCGCTCGCCCAGACGCTCATCGGCATAGGCCGCGCAGCAGGCCTCCCGGACCTTGGGGTGGCTTTCGATCAACACATCAAGCTCGGCGGGTGAGATGTTCAGGCCGCCGCGAATGATGATCTCCTTGCTGCGCCCAACGAACTGATAGAATCGCCCGCCCGCCTCTGGCGCGATGGTGAACAGGTCTCCGGTCTTGAAATAGCCCTCGGCATCAAAGGCCGCACGGCTTAGGGCCTCAGCACGCCAATAGCCGTCAAAGGTCATGGCCCCGTCGATGCGAAGCTCGCCCTCGATCCCCGGTTCGACAATTTCAGTCTCGGTGGCGAGATCGACCAAGCGCGTGCGGATCTTGGCTGGAAAGACCGCGGGCCAATCGACGCCCGTCGCGCCAAAGCGGGGGAAAAAGCGAGCCCGCTGCTCGGGGTCCGGGATGGCCTCGCCGGTCGAGAACAGGGACGCGCCCTCGTTCGAGCCGAATACGTTCATGACCGTGACGCCGTATTGGTCCTGCCAACCCTTGACCATCCAAGGCGCGAGAGGGGCCGAGCCGGAGCCCAGGCAGCGCAGACGGCTCAAATCGGTCGAGCTGAGCAGGGCCTCGTTCTGTAAAAGCATGTTCAGCACCGCTGGCGGCGCGACCGTATAGGCGATCTCCTCGTCCTGCATTTGGCGCAGGAAGATGGGCAGATCGAAGGGGTGGTGCTGCACCAGGCGGCCCTGACAGACCAGCCAGGTCATGACCATGCCCCCGATGGCGGCAATATTGATCAGGGGGAAGGGGTTGAGGATGCTATCGCCAGCCCTTAGCCCAGCCGCCTCGACCAGCGCGTCGCCATTGCCGACCCAATGATCGTGATGGCGCGGAACGCCCTTGGGGCTGGCTTCGGTGCCCGAAGTCCAGCAGATGGTCAGGGCCTCGCTGGCATCCAGATCGGCAGGCGAGAAAAATGGCGCGCTGGAAGCCTTGGTCGCCAGATCGTCAAGCGCGTGGGTACCGGTCGGTGCGCTCTGGCCCAGACAGACCACCGCTGCGCTGCCGCCCAAGACATCAAGGGCCATCTGCCCATGATCACACCCATGAAATTGGGTCACGGTCAAAAAGAGCTTGGGCTCGATGGTCGGCAGGATCTGGCGCAGTTCATGGGTGCGATAGGCCATCGCAATGGGGCTCAAGATCGCCCCCATCCGAGCGCAGGCGAGAAAGGCCACCACCCCCTCGACGAGATTTGGCAATTGCATCGCCACCACATCACCGCGCGCAACGCCGAGGCTGGCAAAGATATGAGCCAGTTGCGACACCCGAGCATTGGCCTGAGCGTAGGTCAGGCGCTGGGGCTCCGTGCCAACCAAGGCTGGGCGATTGGGCGCATCGACCAAGGCTTGCGCCTCGGGCCGCGCCGCCACAGCCTTGTCAAAAAGACTTCCGACCGTCTCACCACGCCACCATCCCCGACGACGATAGTCAGCAACGCGTTCAGGGGGACTGGGATGCACGGTTTGGCTCCGTTTGCCGGTAGGGATCAATGAGAGGGCATGCCTCTGATCCGCCAACTTACGTGGTGACTATTCTATTGCAAGCATCATCATCCAAGTTCGTTTGATATCCGTCGAATGCGAACTATTTCTAAAACTATCAGGCCGCGCCATGATGGCTTCTGTGCCCAAACCGTGACCACGAGCGGAGACCCGATCAGATGAAGTACGCCCTCTTGGGATTGATTATTGCGGCACTCTTCATGGCCAGCCGCGCCAAGGCCACAGAGCAGCCCAGCTATACGGCATCCCAGCAAAGCGGGCCGATTGAGGTGCGCCAATATGGGTCAATGGTTGCGGCGGAAGTCGCCGTCACCGGTGACCGCGATACCGCCTCTAGCGCAGGCTTCCGGGCTCTGGCCGGTTACATCTTTGGTGGCAACAGCGGCAAAAAGTCGATTGCCATGACCGCGCCGGTCGTTCAGGCCCAAGCTGAAGGCAAGGGTCAATCCATCGCCATGACCGCTCCGGTCATGCAGTCCGGCGACGGCAAGGAATGGACGGTGCGCTTTATCATGCCCAAGGCCATGACCCTGCAAAACCTGCCAACCCCCAATAATCCGCAGGTCAAACTGGTGCCGCTCAAGCCTGCCAGCTTTGCCGCCATCCGCTTTTCCGGCATGGCCAGAGAGGGTGATATCCAGCGCCAGACCAAGCTATTGCAGGACTATATGTCTGCCCGCAGTTTGAAAGCCACCGGTCCAGCCTCCCTCGCCCGCTATGATCCGCCATGGACCCCCTCCATGATGCGTCGCAATGAGATCATGATCCCGATCGCAAACCCCTAGGCCCCAATCAAAATCGCGCGAACGGTCTCGCCCTGACGCAACGCCTGTGCTTCAATCGCCCGAACCAAGAAAAACGATAAGGGCCGGGCCCATGAGTGCCATTACAGCCGAAGACCTGTCGGTCTTTGTCGAACAGCTAAAGCGTCTTCTGGCGGACCGTAGCAGCGAGGCTGAGGTTCGCCGTCTGTCTGAAACGCCAGAGGGCTATGATCCAGCCATGTGGAAGGCCTTGGCCGATCTGGGCGTGACGGGGCTGATCATCGACGAGGACCATGGCGGCTTTGGCGGCGATGCGGTCGCGTTGGAACTGATCATGGAAGAGGTCGGGGCCGCCCTGCTCTGCTCACCTTTGCTGTCCTCGGCCATCCTTTCCCCCGCCCTGCTCCAAGCCCTTGATGACGACGCGGCCAAGGCCCGGCTGTTGCCTGATCTGGCCAGCGGCGCAAAGATCGCCACTGTCGCCATCACCGGCCCCTCGGCGGGCTGGATCGAAGGCCACGTGGCGGTTGATGCAACGGCCATCGGCACCGACTGGAGCCTGACCGGCAAGGCCGCGTTCGTCACCCACGCCCATATTGCGGATGTCCTGTTGGTCGTCGCCAGAGCCCCTGACGGCGTGGCCGTGTTCGAGGTCGACCCGAAGGCGGCGGGCGTCAGCCTGACCAGCCTGCCGACCTTCGACCATACGCTGCGAATGTCGGACATCGATTTTGCCAAGGTCTCAGCCCGCCGTTTGGCCTGCAATGGGTCCGCGTGGCAGGCGGTGGAGGCCATGCTCGATCTGGCGCTCATTGCATTGGCTGGAGAGCAGGCCGGGGGCTCGCGCCGCGTCCTGGAGATGACCGTCGACTATACCAAGAACCGCTATCAGTTTGGCCGCGCCATCGGCAGTTTCCAAGC
>CAISGS010000297.1 GCA_903884915.1 uncultured Caulobacteraceae bacterium
ATTTCCTCAGCGGCGCCGTGGTCTATACCGGCCGCGCGCGGCGCAAGCTGATGGCCCTCGAAGCCGATGCGGTGGAAGGTATGCGCTCCTCCAGTGAGCCCTATGCCCTGTTGCTCGCGCGAACCGCCAAGGAGCGGTTTCGCACCGATTGGGGCATTTCAGAAACCGGCGCTGCCGGCCCAACCGGCAACCCGTACGGCGATGCGGCGGGCCATAGCTGTATCGCGGTTAGCGGACCTATAGAGCGGGTCTTAACCCTTGAGACCGCAAGCCCAGATCGGCGCGCCAATATGCAGGCCTTTGCCGAAGAGGCGCTGCGGGCCCTCATTGCCGCCTTGGATGCTCAGGCCTAGGCTTAGGCCGCATATTGACCTGCGGGCCGGTCCAGTACCCGCAGGATCTCGCCTTCGCGTTCGTTCCAGATGATGCTGACGCCTAGGGCGCGGTCCAACTGGTTGCCCAGCGCCGACCGCACCTGAATATCGCCAAGCCGCTTGGGACTGATCCGCATGAGCGTGCGCCCACAGCCCAGATCTTCATGAAGATCGGCATGGCGCAAGACCGCGTCAATAATCGCGCCGGTGAGGGGAGACCTGACGGGGGTTGCGGCCTTGGCGGGGCGGTAGGTCGAGGCGAAGCGCTTATAGGGGGCCATGGGGAGCTTTCTTGAGGTCACGAGGTTCGGTCTTGACCTTATGGCCACCATGTGCGTCAAATTCGGACGTATCATCTGGAGTTCCCCATGCGACACGATAAGGCCCAGAGGCTCTTGACCCTCGCCCGAATGCTGGCTGGAACCGCCGAAGGATTGACGCTGGATGAGATGGCGTCCCGGCTAGAGGTCGGGCGGCGCACGGTTGAACGTATGCGAGATGCCGTGCGCGAAGTGTTCCCGCAGATGGAAGATATTGACGATCCACCAACCCGCCGTTTTCGCATCCCATCTGGCCTAGATGGTCTTTTTCAAGCCCCGACGGCTGAAGAGCTGGCGGCCCTAAGAACCGCTTCAGAAGCGCTCAGCAGTTCTGGCGCGCAAAATCGTGCTGGTGCCCTGACCACCTTGGAGGCCAAGCTGATGGCCTCGATGCGCCCCGGTGTACGCCGTCGCCTAGCGCCCGATGTTGAAGCCCTGCTTCAGGCCGAAACCATCGCGGTTCAGGCGGGGCCACGGCCCTTTGAAGAGGATGATGTTCTGGCGCGGGTGCGCGAGGCCATCAAGTCCATGCGCACCCTTCGGCTTCGATATGATGGCGGCAGCACGCCTGGGCGAATGCGCGATGTGGTGCCTTTTGGTCTTCTGTTTGGCCGCAGCAACTATCTGGTTGCCGCTGAGTTGGTCCCGGGTCAAGCCGCCGGGCCGCCGCGCAATTGGCGGCTAGATCGCATGGGTCAGATCGAGGTCCTTGATGTGCCCGCCAGCCCGCCTGAAGACTTTTCTTTGCAGGACTATGCCGATCAGAGCTTTGGTATCTATCAGGATGATGTCGAGGATGTGGTTCTCAAGGTCCTACCCCATGGCGCTGAAGATGCGCTGCGCTGGCGCTTTCATAGCCA
Organism: uncultured Caulobacteraceae bacterium; assembly: GCA_903884915.1. Lineage (GTDB taxonomy): Bacteria > Pseudomonadota > Alphaproteobacteria > Caulobacterales > Caulobacteraceae > CAISGS01. The sequence continues at coordinate 1,555 of CAISGS010000297.1, forward strand.
TCAGAGCGTGACCCAAAACCCTGATGGCTCAGTAACCATTGCCTTTCGGGCCAGCGGTATGACCGAACTGTCTTGGCACCTGTTCAGCTGGGGCGACAAGATCCGGATTCTTGCGCCTGATCGTCTAAGATCGGTTCTGGCGGAACAGCTGAAATTGGCAGCCCTCGCCTTGACGCCTGAAGGCGGCGTCCGAAATAGACGTAACGCACCTTCATAAGGGTATTCGTTCACACGGAGACCCGATCATGTTCGACCTTACCCTCAACCGTCCCAGCCTTTCATCCGACCTTTTGGGCCTTAGCGGCGCCCCCTATCGTGTTTTGCGTTATGGGGTGGTGTTGCTGGTTTGGCTGGGCCTCTTTGCCATCCGGCCGCGCCTAGCCATCAGCGCCTTCAAAGATCGGCGGCTTGGATCACCCATTCCAAGGATGGGCGCTCGCCGCACTATTGGCCATTGAGGCTTGCCTATCCTATAGCTGCTTTGGCCCATGACCGATGTCACCGGTTTAAGCATCAAGGATCTATCTATGAAACGCCCCCTCGCCGGTGTCCGTATCCTTGCCGTCGAGCTCTATGGGGCGGGCCCCTATGGCACGCAGTTGCTGGCTGAGCTTGGTGCCGAGGTCGTTAAGATTGAGGCGCCTTCGATGGGCGGCGATGTGAGCCGCTCTGTTGGACCCTATTTTTTGGGACAGGGTGACACGGCCTTTTTTCAGACCTTCTCACGGTCAAAGTCTTCTCTTGCGCTAGAGCTGAAGACCCCAGAGGGCCGCGCCATCTTTGAAAAGCTCGTCGCGGGCGCCGATGCGGTCGTCAATAATCTGCGCGGCGATAAGCCGGGCAAGCTCGGTCTGACTTACGATGACCTAAAGACGATCAAGCCGTCGATCGTTTGTGCCCATCTGTCGGCCTATGGCCGCAACAATAGCCGGGCCAACTGGCCCGGCTATGACTATCTGATGCAGGCTGAAAGCGGGATGATGAGCTTGACCGGCGACCCGGATGCCCCGCCAACCCGGCTTGGCCTATCGATGGTCGATTTTATGACGGGGTCGGTCTTTGCCCTTGGCATTGTTTCGGCGATCTTGAGCGCACGAAGCACCGGCGAAGGCTGTGATGTGGATGTATCCCTGTTCGATGTTGCCCTTCACCAGACATCCTATCCGGCGGTTTGGGCGATGAATGAGGGCTACGAGCCCGAGAGGCTACCGCGCGGTGCCCACCCGTCTATCGCGCCATCGCAGCTGGTCAGGACAGCAGATGGCTGGGGTCTATTAA
>CAISGS010000298.1 GCA_903884915.1 uncultured Caulobacteraceae bacterium
ACATTGAGGTGCGCGATACGCGTCACCTCTATCTGCTGCAAAGCAAGATGCAGGATCGGCTGCGGACCTGGATCGACGGGCGCAAGGACTGGCCGCAACTGGCCAAATCCATTGCCAATAAGCATCTGGATGAGGGGCTGATTGATCGGGGCATTACCCGCGATCTGGTCTGGGGCGTTCCTGTGGCCCATGACGGCGTTGCGCGTCCGGGCTTTGAAAACAAGGTCTTCTATGTCTGGTTCGATGCCCCCATCGAATATATCGCCGCGACCCAGGAATGGGCCGATGCGACCGGCGGGGACTGGAAGAGCTGGTGGCGCACCGATGCCGGGGCCGACGATGTGCGCTATGTCGAGTTCATGGGTAAGGACAATGTCGCCTTCCACACGGTGAGTTTCCCCGCGACCCTTCTCGGCTCGGGCGAGCCTTGGAAGCTGGTTGATCAGCTCAAGGCCTTTAATTGGCTGAACTGGTACGGCGGTAAGTTCTCCACCTCGAACCGTCGCGGTGTCTTTATGGATGCGGCGCTTGATCTGTTGCCGCCCGATCTGTGGCGCTGGTACCTGATCGCCAATGCGCCCGAAGGCTCGGACACGGCCTTTACCTGGGAACAGTTCCAGTCGGCGGTGAACCGCGATCTGGCCGATGTGCTCGGCAACTTCGTCAATCGCATCTTGAAGTTCAACGAGACCAAGCTGGACGGCACGGTTCCCGATGGCGGCGAGCCGGGCGAGCTAGAGATGGCGCTTTTGGCCTCGGTGCAGGAAAAGATCGCGTCCCTGACCGAAAATCTAGAGGCCTTGGAATATCGCAAGGCCGCGCAGGACCTGCGGGCCCTGTGGGTTGCCGGTAATGAATATCTGCAGGTCGCTGCACCTTGGACCGCGATCAAGACGGACCGGGATCGGGCCGCCGTCGTGGTGCGCACCGCCATCAACCTTGTTGCGCTCTATGCGCGGCTATCGGCGCCGTTCATTCCCTTCTCAGCCGCGACAATCGGCGAGGCGGTCGGCGAGGCAGGTACAACCTCTTGGCCATCGCCAACCGATGGGGGCCTGCTCGACAGTTTGCCGCGCGGGCGTCGCGTCACGGCACCAGAGGTCATGTTCAAGAAAATCGAAGATGATCAGGTCGTTACTTGGACCCAACAGTATGACGGCGTTGAAGATTGACGCTCATAAATGTGAGCGACGTGGAATGGTTCAGATGTTTTCAGCACTTGCTGTCTGCGGCCAAACGATAGTTTTAATTACTATGTAATAAATGATCTTTATTGAGGGTAACAGTTAGTATACGCTCTCACTTCTGTTATCGGTAGAGATGATCTACCGCGCGTTTGTGGAGTGGGCCATGTTGCGACGTCGGACCTTTCAGTTTGTGCTTTTGTTGCTCTGCGGGATGGCCCTGACCTCTCCTTCAACAGCACAGGCACCATCCATGACTCAGTCGCAGCAAGCGCAAGCTAATCCACTGGATTTCGTCGAAAATTATGAACAGGTTAAGCTCGCTGCTTCGCAAGAAACTCTGAACAATTTTGGACAGTTGGGTTTGAAAAAGCGAGGCGTGGAGCGTCTGGCCAGTCTATATCTCGTATCAACAGAATATATCTGGTCTGGGGATATCAATGAGTTTAAGAAATGGAATGATTTATTAGCGAAAATATCTAAAGAGGAAAAAAATCAAAGATTCATTGAACTTTCTAATTTAAATTCCGAAACATTGAAATCCTTTCTCAGTAAGGGTTATGAGCATTCAGCCATTGATAGGATATATATTCAATCGAACGATCAATTGGTGAAATCAATCGCATTGATGAGGGTGTCTACCTTTCAAATCGATGACTCGATCATTGGAGACACGATTAAAAAACTTGGCGTAGCGAGGGCGATGGTGTCGGACAAGGACAGTCTGTCCTATCTGGCGTTGCGTGAATATTGGCTCTATATGGCCGAGAAATATATAGCTCTGAACGATATACAAAGTGCCATTACTGCGACGTCATATAGTGAATTTTCATATACACCTAAATATTTGAAATCTCCAATAGTCAGAATGCTCCCCTATATACTCTATGGGGCTGGTCGGACGGGTGATGAGCCTTTGGCACGGCGCACCTATTTGGCCATGAGCCGATTGGCCAAACAGTCCGGTGATCCGAGTACATTGGCCCAGACTGCTGTTTTCTGCGCGGATTTGGAATATTTTTTCAACCGTCCAAAGGCGGTGCTCGCCTGTCTGAACGGTGTCGATCTTGACCTCATTCGACCGGAGTTTCTCAAGGCAACCGCACTTTCGCATAGGGCCTTTGCGCGTGCACGGCTGAACCAAACCGAACTGGCTGAGGGTGATTTCAAGGAAATTCGGCGTCTCCAAGATCTGGACCCTAAATCTGTCAGTTTTGATCTGGTGCCGCTTATCGATGCGCAGTTGGACGCCAACAGGGGTGAAGCCCAGCAGGCCTTGCTGAAAAGTACCGCTTTCTGGAAAGCGAGGGCCGTCGATACCGCCAAGGTTCATCAAGAATCGATCCATCAACTCACATCGGCACTGCAGGTTGATGCGGAAGATTTGCGGCAAGTGTCGCGGCTGCAAAAAACGGTTATCACCCTGCAAGGCTTGGCTATGGGTCTGGTTTTCGCTGTGGCTGTCGCTGCTGGCTTTGCAGTCTATTCCCTGCGGCGTCTAAATCGTAAGCTTGAGGCGGCCCGGATCGCTGCTGAGGAAGCCAATAGGGCCAAGAGCCAATTCTTGGCCAATATCAGCCATGAGATCCGCACGCCCTTGAACGGCGTCCTCGGGCTAGCCCAAGCCATTTCAGCCGATGAGTTGACCCCAATCCAAGCGGAGCGGATCGGTGTGTTGCGGCAATCGGGTCTTGGTTTGCTGGCCATCCTCAATGACCTGCTCGATCTGGCTAAGATTGAGGCAGGCAAACTTTCAATCGAGGCCGTGCCCTTCAATCCCCAGGAGGTTCTGAAATCGGCGCGTCAAGCGATCTGGGCCACCGCCGAGGCAAAGGGTCTCAAAGTCGAGGCCACCGTGCTAGCCGAGGCTGAGGGGATGTATCAAGGCGACCCAACGCGCCTGCGTCAGATCATCGATAATCTGGTCTCGAACGCGGTCAAGTTTACACCGTCTGGGCGGGTGGATGTCGTTCTCAGCCGACCGGCAGATGCGCTGGTTTTGACGGTCAAGGATACGGGCATTGGCATGTCCTCGGAGGCCGCGAGCCGTATTTTCATGAAGTTCGAACAGGCGGACGTGACCACCACCCGTCGGTTTGGCGGGACTGGTCTTGGCCTATCAATCTGTTTGGAGCTGGTTGAGGCGATGGGCGGCGCGATCAAGGCGGACAGTGTCGAGGGACAGGGCACGACCTTCACTGTGATCTTGCCGCTGGAACGTCTCGGCGACGTGCAAGATGTCGTCGCGGTTCAGACGGTCGATGCGGTCGTCGACACTGACCAGCCCCCGCTCCGCGTCCTGGCCGCCGAAGATCATCCGGTCAATCAACTGGTCCTACGGACCTTGCTGGGTCAGTTTGGGGTCGAGGTGACAATGGCCAGCAATGGCCAAGAGGTACTCGACCAGTTCAAAAATCAGGACTGGGACGTCGTTCTGATGGATGTACAGATGCCGGTGATGGACGGCCCCACGGCAACCCGCGCTATCCGCCAGTTTGAACGCGATCAGGCCCGCAGACCGACGCCGATCCTTGCCTTGAC
>CAISGS010000299.1 GCA_903884915.1 uncultured Caulobacteraceae bacterium
CTGTTCCGTGCGGCATCAGGCGACAAGAGCCCAGATCTCGCCAAGCCCGGCCTGTCGGCGCTCGATCCGGCAACGGGCAAGATCAAGTGGTACACACCGTCACCTGTCGCACCCTGCGGACTTCATAAGTCCACCTACGATCTGAAGGGCTGTATCCGCGCCCAATCGGCGGCACCAAGCGTCATTCCAGGCGCGATCATCTCGGGCACGACCGATGGCTGGCTGCGCGCCTATGAGGCCAAGAGCGGCAAGATCATCTGGGAATATTCAAGTACGGCCCAGTCCTTCTCGACGGTGAACGGCGTGTCCGCTCAGGTGGGCGGCGGCTTCGACGGTATGGGTCCGGCCATTGCCGATGGCATGGTCTTTGTCATGTCCGGCTTTAACGGCGCCTCTCGCGTCGCGGGCAATGGTCGCAATGTCCTGCTGGCCTTCTCTGTGGATGGCAAGTAGGACGCCGTAAAGGTCTCAGGCGAACGCGATCCAGCGTCCGCCTGCCGCTGCGGTTACCCAAACCAAGATCTGGGCATAGGCGATGGTCTGCGCAAAGGCCGACGGGCCACCGTCCTTGATGATGGCTCGGCCCCTCACGACGGCAAAGCCAAGAACCCATGCGAGCCAAACGCCAGAGAGCACGATATTGGCCATGTCGATGCTGGCCATGTCCTCCGGCTTGAAGAGCAGATTGGTTGCCACGGACATGGCGGCCAAGATCACAAGGCATCCGGCGCCGTAGAGCCAGCGTGTGCGGCCCTGCACCACGACCAAAACAATCAGGCTGCCCGCGCTCAAGACGTGCAGCAGACCCGGCGTGACCAGTCCGCCTGTCGCCAAGATCAAGACCGACAGAGCCCAGAGGCCAAGCCCCAGGCCGGCCCAGAGGCGGGTATCTGATCGAGGTTCGTTTAGGGCGACAGGGCCAAGGACCTTGAAACTCAGCACAATCCCACCGATCAGGGCGATGAACTTGGCAAGGAAGGCGGCGCTATCATAGAGCCGCTCGGCATTGGCCATGCCAATGAGCAGGCCGCTGATGGTGGTGGCCACGAGGCCAATGGTGATCAGGCGCGAAACGCCGCGATAGGTCTCCTCAATCGGCCGCTCGACCAGCCCAACGCCCAAAATCCTGAGGCTCGCCAGCGCAGAGGCGCCGCCTAGTGTCAGGACGGAGACAATGTGGAACACCTCCCAGATCGCGAAATTGGCCTTGATGTCATAGGCTGGCCAGACCTTGACCAGATGGGCGACGAAGGGCTGAAGAGCTGGAAACAGTTCGGATAGGGTCATGGGTGAGCAGCCTCAATGGCAACCGCGCCCTGTTCAGAGGTCGCGCAGGCCTGAACCTGATTGATGAAGGCGGTCTGGGGCTTGCCGCATTCGTACCAATTATAGGCAATGAAACGGCCCATAATGATGACCAGTAGCCATACGGTGATAGAGGCCAGCCCGGACAGTCGAACCGCCGTCGGAGGCCGCTCCAGCGCGTCCCATTGGTCCTGAGTCTTATGGAGTACAAGGTGGAACCAGAGGATGTTCAGACCGGCAAGGACCAGGAAGACAAGCTTCAGTCTGAACCAGATATTATGATAATAAACCAGAGGCTTGGCGAAGAATAGAGCCGTGCCCGTGATGACCATAATGGCAAATCCGCCCAGCACGAGGGGCAGCAGTCGCCGGGTGATAATCGAGTTTGGCACGGTCTTGAGCGCCACGCCCATCAGGCGCAAATCAATCACCAGCATCACGCCAGCAAACAGCATCAGGCTGATCAGATGTGTGCCCTCAAGCAGACCCCAGAAGTTCAAGGACCCCAAAAGGGCCTCGCTCCAAGATGGGTCAAACTCTTCTGGACCCTTACCCAGAGACGTCTGAAGCCATACTAAAAAGGATCTTAACACCCGCACCCTCCCGTGCCGCTGTACTGCATAGGCCGGATGTCCGGTGATATGCAGGGCCCCGATTTTGCGCGGACTTGATTATGGGCTCCGACGCAAGAGTGCGACAGGAGCCATCGCTTTGCAAGTGCGCCAATCAATTGCGTTGGAAGCGTTGACAAGGGTCGGGTTGGCTGTGCAGCATTGGGCAGCGCTGTATCTAATCAAGGATCACTGAGTTGATCCGCTGCGACGCGACAAAAATGGTGAGGAAGCCCATGGTATCGAAAAAAGCCACCCTAATGGCCGTTGTGGCAATGGCCTGTGCGCTCGGCAGCGCAGCGATGGCGCAAGGCCCAGCCTATAAGGCACCCCGAGGCCCTGATAAGGCCCATCCAGACCTGAACGGCGTCTGGCAGGTCTTGAATTCCGCCAACTACAATATTGAACCTCACCTGAGTTCGGCGGCTATGGCGATGCGCTCTGGACCGGTTATCCCGGTTCCGGCCAAAGAGGTTGTCGCTCTTGGCGCTGTGGGTTCGGTTCCTCCAGGACCCGGCGTCGTGGTCGGGGGCACAATCCCCTATAAGCCAGAGGCCTTGGCCAAGCGCGATGAGAACAAGGCTCAGTGGCTGAGCCGTGATCCTGAGATCAAATGCTATCTGCCCGGCGTGCCGCGCGCCACCTACATGCCCCAACCGTTCCAAATCGTGCAGGGGCAAGACAAGATGATGATTGC
>CAISGS010000300.1 GCA_903884915.1 uncultured Caulobacteraceae bacterium
GGCCAGCAATCATAAAGCCTCGGCCACGGGTGGCGGGGTCCTTGACATAGGCCAGAGCATACATAATCCGGCCGACGATCCAGATCAGACCCAAGACCGCGCCGATCTTCTCGTTGGCGAACAGGGCGAAGATCCAGAGCGAGGGCAGGAACTGGATCAGGCCCTCCATCGTGTTCATCTGAACGCGGAAATAGCGGTCAAACTCTTCCGGCCCGCTGGTGGCGGGGGCCTTTACATCATATTTACCGCGCGCCGTGGCGACCCGCAGGGTGGTCCAGAAAAAGGTCAGGACGGCCAGCAAGGTGACGAGCGCGGTGAGATAGTGGGTCATTCTTTGGGTTCCTAAAGGGAGGTCTGGGCCAAGGCCCTATTGATCGAACACAATGACCGAGCGGGCCAGTTCGCCGCGCCGCAGTTCATCAAAGGCATCATTGATCTGTTCCAGCTTGAGCCGGCGCGAGATCATCTGATCGAGCTTGAGCTTGCCTTGCAGATAGAAGTCCACCAGGCGTGGCATGTCGACGGGGAAACGGTTGGAGCCCATCAGCGAGCCTTGAATGCGCTTCTCGCCCAAGAAGTCGGCGCCGTGCAGCTCGATATTCACGCCGACGGGGATCATGCCGATGATGTTGGCCGTGCCGCCCCGGCGCAGCATCTTGAAGGACTGTTCGGCCGTGGCCTTCAGGCCGATGGCTTCGAAACTGTGATGAACACCGCCGCTGGTCAGTTCCATCACCTGAGCTACGGCATCACCGTCATTGGCATTGACCACATCGGTCGCGCCAAAGGCCTTGGCCAGTTCCAGCTTGGAGGCGAAACGGTCCACCGCGATGATCCGGCCCGCACCGGCAATGGCCGCGCCATTGATGGCCGCCAGACCAACCCCGCCGCAGCCGATCACGGCCACGGTCTCACCAGCGCGCACATTGGAGGTGTGGATCACCGCGCCAACGCCGGTCGTCACCGAACATCCGATCAGGGCCGCCACATCCAGCGGCATATCCTTGCGGATGGCGACGCAGGCATGTTCGTGGATCAGCATCTGCTCGGCAAAGGAGGAGAGGTTGAGGAACTGGTTCATATTGCCGGGGCGCTGAGGCGTGACCTCTTCGCACAGGCGTGGCTCTTGGCCTGCACTGCGCTTGGTCTCGGGGCTGACGCAGAGCGACATGCGCCCGGTCAGGCAGGACTCGCAGTGGCCGCAATAGGCTGACAGGCAGGTGATCACATGGTCGCCGACCTTGACGGTGCGAACCTCTGAGCCGATCTGCTCGACCACACCGGCGCTCTCATGGCCGAGCACGGCGGGCAGGGGGAAGGGATAGGAGCCCTCAATGAAATGGAGGTCCGAGTGGCAGACGCCTGCGGCGGCGGTGCGGATCAGCACCTCGTGCGGCCCCGGCTTGCCGATCTTGACCTGCTCGATGAGGAGGGGGCTGCCCACCTGACGTAAAACAGCGGCCTTCATGATGCTCTCCTACCCGTTTCCATATCGCCGTCTCATGCAGCGTGAAAACAGAAGAGCATGGGCAGGGGGCTTGCTGTCAAGGCGAAGGACGGCTTGAGCCCTAGGAAAAGACCACCGTCTTGCGTCCATTGACCACGATGCGGCGTTCGACATGCCAAAGGACCGCGCGGGCGAGGACATTACCTTCCACGCCGCGGCCAATCTCGACCAGATCGTCGGGCGTATCGCCATGATCGACGCGCTGCACGCCCTGCTCGATGATCGGACCCTCATCAAGGTCGGTGGTCACATAGTGGGCCGTGGCCCCGATGATCTTGACCCCCCGCTCAAAGGCCTGATGGTAGGGCTTGGCCCCCTTGAAGCTGGGCAGGAATGAGTGGTGGATATTGATGCAGCGTCCAGACAGGGCGCGGCAGAGGTCCGGCGATAGGATCTGCATATAGCGGGCCAGAACCACCAGATCGACGTCGAGGTCCTTAACCAGACCCAAGAAGGCCGACTCTTGCTCGGCCTTGGAGTCCTTGGTCACGGGCAGATGGAAATAGGGGATGCCGCTCCACTCGACGAAGGAGCGCATATCGTCATGGTTGGACACCACGCCAACAATATCGACCGGCAAGATCCCGCTGCGCCAGCGGTGCAGCAGGTCATAGAGACAGTGACCGAACTTGGAGACAGCGATCAGCACCTTGGGCTTAATGCTGGCGTCGAACAGTTCCCACTCCATGTTGAAGCGGCGGGCAATCAGGTCGAAGCCCTTGCGCAGAGACTCCAGCGGCGGCATGCCCTCGCCATCCTGACGAAAGACCGTGCGCATATAGAACTGATCGGTCATGCGCTCGTTGAAGTGATTGGACTCCAAGATCGAGGCGTCATTGTCAGCCAGAAAACCGGAAACAGCGGCGACAACACCCTTACGATCGGGGCATTTGAGGATCAGGATGAACTGGTCCTTGTCGGCAGTTGCGGGTGTCGTGGTCATCTTGTCTGGGCCTTTATCAAAGCAAAAACAGCGTCTAGGGCGTCTATAGCCCAAAAATTATGCGCCAGACGACGGCACAACGGACTTTTTAGCGAATATAATTTTTGTGGTTATTGATATAATTTTTATGCGATGCCGAGCCTCTCAACGGCTGTATGAGATGAACCCCAGCCAAAAGGATGATCCTTCGCCATGCAGCGCTACTCGGCCCTTAGCCTGTTACGCGGCGGGCTCAATGGTCAAAAATCTTGGCAGAGGGCTTGGCGCGATCCCGCCCCCAAGTCCCATTATGATGTCATCATCATTGGCGGCGGCGGCCATGGTCTGGCGACCGCCTACTATCTGGCCAAGGTTCACGGCATCCGTAATGTGGCCGTTCTGGAACGCAGTTGGATCGGCGGCGGCAATACGGGTCGCAACACCACCATCGTGCGCTCCAACTATCGCCAGCCAGCCCTGCACAATCTGTTCGAGTTCTCGCTCAAGCTCTGGGAGGGGATGAGCGACGACCTCAACTACAATGTTATGTTCAGCCAGCGCGGGGCCATGTTCCTGGGCCATTCGGACAGCGACATGATCCGCTTGGCCGAGCGCGGCGATGCGATGCGGGCGGCGGGCATTGATGCTGAGTTCATGACCATGGATCAGCTGCGCAAGAAGCTGCCCCTGCTCGATCTGTCCGACAAGGCCCGCTATCCCATCGTTGGGGCCTTGAACCAGCCGCGCGGCGGAACCGCGCGCCATGATGCTGTGGCTTGGGGCTATGCACGGGCGGCCGATGCGCTGGGCGTTGATGTGATCCAGAACTGCGAAGTGCTGGGTATAGATCGGGTCGGCGGCAAGGTCACTGGCGTTCAGACCACGCGCGGTCCCATCGGCGCAGACCGGGTCGGCATCTGCGTGGCGGGCAATTCTGGTCAGGTCGCAGCCATGGCGGACCTACGCCTTCCCATCGAATCGCACCTGTTGCAGGCCTTTGTCTCTGAGCCGGTCAAACCGATGGTCGACATGGTCATCATGTCCCAGTCGATCCATGCCTATGTCAGCCAGTCGGACAAGGGCGAGATCGTCATGGGCGGCGATCCAGACCTCTATCCGACCTATTCCCAGCGCGGTCGCCCCGACCGGATCGAGGGCGTCGCTGGCCAGTGCATCGCCCTGTTCCCCGCCCTGTCGCGCCTTCGGATGCTGCGCTCTTGGGCGGGTACGACCGATATGAGTTTTGATGGATCACCGATCATCGGCACCACGCCGGTCGAGGGCCTCTATCTCAATGGCGGCTGGTGCTATGGCGGCTTTAAGGCCACCCCGGCTTCGGGCTGGACCTATGCCCACACCTTGGCCAAGGGTGAGCCGCACGCGCTCAATGCGCCCTTTAGCCTAGACCGGTTCGAGACCGGCGCGACCATTGATGAGACCGGTGCCGGTCCCATGCCGCATCACCGTTGAGGCCCCCATGCTGTTGATCGCCTGCCCCAACTGCGGACCCCGAGCCCAGGCCGAGTTTACCTTCGAGCGCCCCTTGGCCTCGATTGTGACGCCGACCGAAACCTTGCCCGACCTGATCCACAAGCTCTTTACCCGTGAAAATCCGCGCGGACCGTCTTGGGAGCTGTGGCGTCACACCTATGGCTGCGCAGGATGGCTCAAGGTGCACCGCGATACCCATAGTCACCAGATCAGCGCGGCCCTTCTCGTCGACATGGAAACCCCCTCATGAGCGGCCCTATGCGCCTTGCCAATGGCGGCCTGATTGACCGCTCGCGCGCCGTCAGCTTTGTCTTTGATGGCCAGACCTATCAGGGCTATGCCGGAGACAGCCTCGCTTCAGCCTTGCTGGCCAATGGCGTGGTCCTGTTTGGCCGCAGCTTCAAATATCACCGCCCGCGCGGGGTGATGGCGGCGGGCATTGAAGAGCCCAGCGCCTTGGTTCAGGCCGGATCAGGCGGGCGTTTTGAGCCCAACAGCCGTGCGACCGATGTCTTTATCTATGACGGCCTGCAAAGCCAGAGCCAGAACCGTTGGCCGAGCCTTAGCTTCGATCTGGGCGGCCTCAACAGCCTGATTTCGCCCTTCATTCCGGCGGGTTTCTATTACAAGACCTTCTTTGGCGGGCCCAAGCTTTGGCTGCTCTATGAGCATTTGATCCGCCAGATGGCCGGTCTGGGTATGCCGCCGACCAAGGCCGATGCCGA